>CAIJKT010001115.1 GCA_903821255.1 uncultured Lentisphaeria bacterium
CGTTCAATCGATGCATTATTCGGCCATTTTCCGACATTTCGTGAGATCGAGGAATATCTTATCTGCGAGGCGATGACCCGCTCGGCCGGCAATATCAACACAGCAGCAGCCATGCTCGGCATAACCCGCCAGACCATAGCCAATCACCGGAAAAAACTGGGCGGCACTCCTGTAAAAACCGGGAAATCGGATGTCATACACATGGAAAGTCTTTTTGAGGTTTGAGACCAACTCAGGGTTGAGCTGCCTTAGCCAGTAAGTCAAGACCGCGCTCCTTCTTACCGGAACCTCTTCCGACACGAAGCAAGAAGCGGGTTTCCGCGTCAAATTCAGCCAGAAGCAGTGTGGTCACTTCATCCAGCAGACGATTAACGCTCTGTCCGCGCTTATGTGCCATGTCTTTCAGCCGCTGATATTTTTCATCCGGCAAACGAAGTGTCAATGCGCTCATAATTTCAACTCCTTTAGTAGAGTTTCCGGAAAGACAACTTTCAGATCCGGAAACAGCAGCTCCATGCGGGAAACATCACGAAGGTTGCGCGTCACAATATAACCTGCTCCTCCGGCGACGGCAAGTTCGACCAGATGATTGTCTCCCTCATCCCGAAGATTCGGTCGCCAGCCGTAATAGTTCCGCGTCCAGCGACAGACAGCAAGATATATATCCAAAAGCTCATCACGCTCCCCGGGACTCAGACGACAGCGAAAAAACAGATTGGTCCGACTCAAAACATCTTCGTATTCAGACAGTAAGGCCACCCCCATCAATGGAGTCAGTTTCCCTTCCAGACAAGCGGCAATCACCGCATGGCAAGCTCCTTGTCCGAGGCAGGCGCCAATAAACACATTCGTATCAATAACAGCTTTCATGCAAAATATGGTAGCATTTATGCCACCACATTTCCAGTCAAATAATTCGTCCGCAATATGTAAAATTATTACCTTTCATGCAAATTTTTTGGTAGCGCCAACCCTTTACTTTATTTAACAAAATATGCCTCGAACCCGCATTCACCACATTTCTTAAGTAAATATTTTACCTCCAACGTATCCCTTTATTCTTTAACATGCCGTAATTATGGCTAAATTTAACAGCCAAACCTTGGCACGTATTCTGTAATAGCAATAGCAACATTTTAATAATTTCAGCTGATCTCTGGAGGTAGGTATGCCAACGAAGACAACAGACAGCAAGCATCATTTGACAGGTGACTGGACTATCTCCGGAGTAGTAGGTCAGCTGGATTCTTTACAATCATCTTTGCAAAAGCTGGAATCCGGGCGAAAGAAAAACATTCACATCGACTGCGGAAAAATAGAAGCCATCGACATGAGCGGACTGCAGCTCCTCCATGTCTGGCTGGAACTCGTCAAGATGCGTGGCATGGAAGCACAACTGCTCAATCTGCCTGACCATATGCATCATAACATCCATCGCCTGGGACTCGGGCAATGCTTTACTGACAACTAAAGGAGATTCCACCTTGAATGAATCTCAAAACATGCAATCAAACGGTTTTGTAATCAATGATACCGCTGCCGGATACCGTCCTCACTTTTCTCCAAAAGGCTCAGTTCCTGCCAACCTGCTAACTGTCGATATTCGTCTGGAGCGCTTGCAGCTGTATGTTACCCATTTGGAAGCTATTATCTTGAGCAGGCATAGTGAGATATCCGATTTGAACAGTATTCTGGATGCGCGAATTGAAGAAATGCTGCAAAAGCAGCTTGAGCATGAGCATATCATGATCCATCAGGCCCGCCGTGCCGCGATGGGAGATGCGTTGGGAATTATCGCCCACAAATGGCGCCAGCCGCTGAACGCCATCTCGCTCTCTGTCCAGAACCTGACGGATGCCTGGGAATACGGAGTGATCAACGAGGAACTACTGAACCGCTCGACATTCCGCGTTATGGAACAGGTGAACCTGCTGTCGCAGACGATAGACGATTATCGCAGCTACATCAATCCATCAGGCAGCACAGAACATTTCAATCCGATACAGCGCGTGGAAATTCTC
>CAIJKT010001116.1 GCA_903821255.1 uncultured Lentisphaeria bacterium
TATCATCGAAACAAGCCTTGCCGGAATAATACGGCATCATGGTATGGGCATCCACCCATTGATCCGAGTTTCTCGCGTCGAGCGAGCACCAGCCCAGAGGTTGTCCTCCGGCGTGCAGCGGGTCGGAGCACAGATAGAACTTGGATTTCGGGTGGTACTTTCTGGTGTACTCCGCGCATTTCTTTAATAATTGTCCGTTCAACTGCACCTGAAAATTGAACCATTGATCTTTATATTTGTTATTAACTTCCTGAATAGACGGCATCTGTTCAAGCCTGGCAAAAGTTTTAAAGCTATCACGGCATTTATCACAGTAACACCATGTTTCCTGTCTGGGTTCGAAATCGAAATCAATGACATCAGGCTCCGGAATGCCGTTCATCAGATATTTCAGAAAGCCGGGGAATATTTTCTCCCAGTACGGCGCATCCGATTCTTTTCCAACCAGAAATCCATCACACAGTCTGAACGGTTTGCCGTCGGCGTGAAACGCCTGACCATCGAGCTGAATCAACGGCCGTAAATTCTCCCGGTTTGCTTTGTCAAGCGTATTAAGATAGTTATGCAGGCCTGCACCTTCAATGTAAAATACCCCGTAGATATCAAACACCTTTTTAATCTCCCCGAGAATGCAGTCCGGAGAGGCGTGCACCCAGTCATTTACATTTTGAGTCGGAATGATCTGACAACTGGTCGCCGGTCTCACGTGCATCATTTTAAAATATTTCAAATAAGCGTTCCTGACTTCCGGAAACGGCGCGATCTGGCTGAACAGGTCATACTGCCGGAATCCGAAGCGCTTCAACGGCCTGGCCGCAAAATCCGGATAGGGCAGTGTTTTCAAGGTAAAACTTCTTTCATCAAATGCGGGTTTCTTGTCAACAGCAACTCTCCAATAAACGGTTCCGGCCTTGGCCGGATGACCGGAAGTATTTTTGATGTATACATATTCATAGGCGCAGTGAGCCCAGCCCCAGTCCGGCGGGTTGACGATTTTGTCACTCATGGCAATAGTGTATCTGGAATAATTAACGCTTTGCTTTGACGGTCCTTCTCTGGTGATTTTCTCCGTCTGCATTTTTTCCGGCAGAAAAGACATGACATTTTTGTCTATGCGGGTCGGACGGTACGGAGTTGCCCCGATTATTTCGAAGCCCTCCGGCACGTCTATCGCCAGTTCAATCGTCGAAACCGGCTGCTTTACGTCTTTTATTGCAAAGTTGATTATGCCGGGGATGCCGTCGCAGACATGGTAAACTTCCTCTCCGAAAATCCGGCAGTCGCTAAAATCCTTTATTGGCGTTATTTTAACTGAAATGCCTTTTTCAGCACTAGCCGCCGTCAAAAGACCCGCCGTCAGGACAAGTAACGCTATGTTCAACATTTTAATCATTTATTATTCCCGTCATCGTTTAGTTTTATAAAATTGTTATTTAGATTTCCGCTTCCGCTGTTGCAGCGGCGAAGCCTATTGCGTATTTATGATAATTGTTTCACCTCAATTTTATGTCGTCAATATCGGTGCTGACGATACGAATCAGAAAAGCTTTTACCGGGGGAAAGTAACTTCAGGCTGCGCCTCTTTCAAAGTAATTCCCGCCTGTCATAAATCTTATTTTAAACGTTTAAATATATTATAATACAAATCTTTAAATTTGTCAATAGCTAACGCAAAAAATTCAAGAGATAAATTTATATTTAGTTATGCTTTAATTCTTGCAGCGCGGCCGCAGAAGGGATTGTTAAGTCTATTACATATTCATGATAATTATTTCATCTCAATTTAATGTCATCAAGATCGGCGCCGGCAGTACGGATCAGGAATGCTTTTACTGAATTTAAAGTAACGCCAGGCTGTGCTTCCTTCAAATCAGCCTTCAAATTGCGGGTGAAGGTTTGCCATTGCCCGTTGATGGTATTATTGCCAAGTCCATGCTGTATATACAGGCCCGTGCCGAGACTGTCAGTGCCGATATAAGTATATGTCAGGTACTCATCTCCGGCTGATGTGTTCACTAGAACATATATCGTATAAGTTACTGAAGTCCTCATGCTCCATTCCAGCGTGAACTGCGTTGTATTGCCCCAGTACGCGCCTCCGTCGGCGAGCTTCTGGAATCCGGTGTTTGACTGGTTGCCGGTTAATCTGATTATGTTGCTGCCGCGAGTTGCATCGAAGACGTTTGTTATTGTTCCAGTAGTATTGGCATCATAAATACTCCAGCCCGCAGTGTTGCCGTTTTCAGCATCCTCGTAAACGGTCGGGCTCATCAATCTGATGTCATCAACAAATCCGCTGCCGCGGATCAGGAACGCACTCGCGCTGTTTAACGTGACGGTTGGCTGGTATTTCGCCAGATCGGCTTTGAGGTCTCTCTTAATAGTATGCCATTTGCCGTCCGCCATTCCATTTAAGTCATTATAGTAAACATATGTTCCGGTTCCGCCTGGAGTGTTGTGAATGCTGTTATAAGTAAGATATCTTAATCCGGCAGAGGTATCAAGCTGAATGAAAATGTTAAACGGTTCTGTGTATTTCATTTTCCATTCGATTGTGAACTGCGAGTTGTCATTCCATAAAGCGCCGGCGTCAGTGAGTTTCTGGTAACCTGTATATACGCCATTGCCCGCCAGTTGAATGACTTTTCCGAAGCCGCGCGCGGCATCGGCGACATTGTTGACCGTGCCTGTGCCGCTGTAGATATTCCAGCCTGCGGTATTGCCGTTCTCCGCGTCTTCATATACAGTTCCGGAAAGAGACTGCGACGATTTCAGCAGAATTGTGCCGCGATGAGACGGCAGACTGACCGTATTCACATCCGCAATGGTTGACGGATCATTCAGAAAATTGTCATGTGTCAACTGCTTGCACGTTTCTCTAAGTCCGATGGAAGTCACATCGTTCGCTGCAGGATTGACATAAACATAACCATTGGCAAATTCACGCATATAGATATTGTTCCCGGAAATCACTTTTATCTGATACGGTCCGGCTGCATATCCTAAATTCAATTTGCCGGTGTCAAATTCATCATACCATGGCTGTATAGAGTAGTTCGCATCCATTGGAAAGGAAAAATAACTGTTGTCGTTAATTTCGTTTTTGCCAAGCTGGTACGAACATAATGCATACCAGAGAGTATCGTAAAAGGTAACAGACTTCCCGTAATTGTCCGTACCGCTTCCTCCTGCTGACAGTTTGGTGGCGCTGACATGGTTGATCTTATAATTGTGAATGGCGCTTAATATGTCAACCTGCCGCTTCCAGCTCACTTCATCATAGAACAGCACATCGTAGCCGGTGCCCCACCTTGTTGCAAATGCTCCCTCCTCCATTGCAGCATCGGGGGGATTGGCTATGCCGTCAAGCGCGATAAACGCGTTATAACCATCCACGGTATTGCTCTGACTGCGATTGCAGAAAGTTTTTTGTCCAGCCGCATGCAATCCGGCAGTCGTTGCATTGATGAAACTATGCATTGCGGTTATCCACGAGGCGTTGGAAGGATATTTTACAGGGGTGGAACTTCCGGCTGTAAACAAAGTACTGCAGTTGTCCAGAAAAACTCCATCCGCAACCCATTGCTGATTAACAACATCATTGACAGTGCACTGCAGCCAGTAATTCTGATAGGCAGACAGGCCAACATCCATATACCAGGTGTTCGCATAACCGAGAACATATATGCGGCTGCTGTTAGCATCCAGCAGAAAGAATTCCGGGTGATCCTGATTTACATTAGTTCCCGGACCGCCATCGAGGGTGCGTCTGTTATTCCATCTGGCCAGGTTGGTCAGCCACATAATCGTGTAGCCGTCGGTATTGTCCGCAACTTGGCCGGCCAACTGATATAAATAAATTTTAATATTGGGATTGATGCTCTTTATCGCCGCCCATGAATTGCCGTTGATGTCATCCCAGCACCAGCGGTTGAATATAGCCAGGTCATATTTGGCAATCGTGTCCGGATCGCCGGGAAGACCGCCGCACAGTACCAGACTGGAGCGGGTGAACTTAAAATCATCTCCATGACATGCAAGGCACATAAGACATAATCCGAGGACTGGAATCAGTTGCCGCCATTCAAAGAAAACCCCGGCATGATTCTTTTTTGCACGTTTCGACATGATGCTTTCCTCCTTTATTTACTTTGTAATACCCTAATAACCATGATATTGATTTAATTGCTATTGCATTCAATAATTCCATAAACGTGAATCTTAGCAATCGCCCCCTTTCTTTTGATGAACGCCTCTCTTTTTATTTTAAACGTTTAAATAAATTATAATGCAAATCCTACAATTTGTCAATAGTTTATGCAAAAAATTTAAGATATAAAATTATAGAATAATTTAGCATCATATCCGGGCGGTGCTGCCGCGGATAATTAACTCCGGTTCAATCAGGCGATTTTCGACTTTACGGCCGTTAATCCGGTCCAGCAGCATTTCCATCGCCTGGCGGCCGATCTCGGCGCGTTTGATGGCAATTGTGGAAAAATTATATTCCGGCTGCGACACCGCCCAGATGTCGTCAAACCCCAGGAGCGAAATGTCCTCAGGTATTTTAAGCTTTCTTTTATTTAGGGAATGCTTGATGGTAATGGCGTCATAATCCGAGAAGGCGACAATGCCTGTCGGCCTGGTTCTGGGTTCCAGTAGTTTAAATAATTCCGCTTCAGAGTTAAACAATGCCGGTTTTTCCATCCCGGCCTCTTCGGCGGCCTGGCAGCAGCCGGCATAACGGGAGGTCTCAAAATCTTTATTTAAACAGCCGTAGGCGATTCTGGTGTGTCCGAATTCAATCAAATGCTGAAAAGCAATTTTCCCCCCTTTAAAGTCATCATTAATGACAAACGGGATATTCGATTCGAAACAGAAATCCGAGCACCCTACAACCGGTATCCCGGAATTGTTGATTTCAGAAATGCGGTGTCTGCCTGAACGGTATACCCAGGGGGTTATAATTCCGTCAACCCGTTTCTCGCAGAATGTCTTCAATTGCGCTTCGATGTATTGTTCGGAATATTTCACCAGGCCCAGTAGAAGAGTGTAGTTGTTAGCCGAGGCCGTTTCCCCGATGCTTTGCAGCAATTCACTGACATAGGAGGAGGTTATATCTGCGATGAGACAGCCAATCATCATGCTTTTACTGGATTGAAGAGCCTGTGCCAGATGATTTGGAATATAATTGTGTCTTTTCGCGGCATCCTGTACTAACGCCCGGGTTTTAACTGCAATCCGGGGATCGTCTTTCAAGGCGAAGCTTACTGTCGCATAAGAAATATTTAAATCTCTGGCAATATCTTTTAATGTTACTTTCGCCATACCCGACCTTTGCTTTAAACGTTTAAATATATTTTAGCACGAATCTTAAAATTTGTCAATAGTTAACGCAGAAAATAAAAAATTAATCCGATGCTTATTGACTTTTTCGGAAACAGGCATTATTTTAATTTTAAACGATTAAACCAATTTAAGAATTAAGTTATCAACGATAAATCTAATAAGGAACAAAACTTTTTATGACTAATTCAACCGTAAATAATACCAGGCTGATCAGCGGGACATTTATGCAGATGGACCACTGGAGCGATACTGAAGGCGCGAGATTCCAGCAGGAAATCCGCAGCTTAAATGAAGATCACTGGCGGCAGATGGTTCGCGATATGGCGGCCATCGGCATTGA
>CAIJKT010001117.1 GCA_903821255.1 uncultured Lentisphaeria bacterium
AAGAGGTTATTCGAAAAAATGATTTCACCCCAAGTTATCAGGCAAAAGCGATAAAATCCGGAAAAACTTGTTTGATCGGGGTTGTAATTAGTGATATCACGCAATCATTTTGGATGGATATTATCTCAGGAATTGAGGAAATTATTGAAGCAAATCAATATCATATGTTGCTAGTAGTACTCCATGGCGATCTTAAACGGGAAAAAAAGGTATTGGAGTTTCTAAATCGCAAAGGCGTAGATGGATTTATATATGCGCCAATAACAGATAACGATGGTAATTTCAATCTTTGCTCTCTTCAAGAACTAGCCAAACGGAAACCTCTTGTTTGTATAACAGCAAACGCTGATGGTGTTTCTTCGGTATATAATAACGATTCGGCTGGAGGCGAACAAGTTGCGGAATATTTTATGCATAAAGGACATAAAAAAGTTGCTTACATTGGACAATTAAAACCATTTGTTCGCGGAGCAATATTTATAAACCATTTTAAGAAATACGGAATAAATGTAGAACACTTTAACAAAGTTGATGATTTTATGCATATGATTAATAACTATACTGCTGTTTTCTGTTTTTGTGATTCTATTGCCATTGAATTGTGTGATAAAGCTAGGCGGCATGGATTAACTATTCCAGATGATTTATCTGTCATTGGTTATGATAATATGGATTTTATACAGTACCTTTGCCCCAAAATAACTACCGTGGACCAGCATAAAAAAGAGATAGGAGTGAAAGCCGCAAAAATACTGATGAATATGCTTGAAAGCAAATGTAGTTTACCGATAAATTTGCCTCTGAATCCAAAACTTATTGAACGCGAAAGTGTAAAATCATTAACTAGGAGAAGTGATGCAAAATGAAAAGATGACATTCTTAAAAAAATCAACAGAATTAATTTTATATCCAATTATTAACCCAGGAGAAAAGGAATCATGAGAATAAAAAATTTTACACTTATAGAACTCCTCGTTGTCATAGCTATTATTGCGATATTAGCCTCAATGTTATTGCCAGCGTTAGGCAAGGCGCGGCAAGTAGCCAAGGGTATTACTTGCATCAATAATCAAAAACAGACTGGGCTTGGCTTTATGCAATATTCCATGGATTCTTCTGACTTTTTCCCGAGCTATAAACAATCTAATACGAATTACCATCTTGGAGCGCTGATGGTTTATCTCAAGTATGCGCCCTCAAAATTATTTTTCTGCCCTGTCGAGTCGGCCGTAGCGAAAGCTGATCCCGCAGGATGGGACTGGAATGTCAAAAATAACAACTGGAGTTCTTCCACCTTTTATTATTCCAGCTATGGGACGAATTTTTACTTTGTCACGGGCACTGCGTGGGGAGGGGGAGACAGCAGTATCCCGGCAAAAAGTATCCAGATAAAGTCTCCATCAAAGACTGTTTTTCAAATGGATTCATTTGAAGGGCCTAATATTTATAATAATGGCTATTCATTATTATATCCGTCCCAAAACCCACTTTTCGAATCCAGTAAAGGATATCCTAGAGGCATTCATCAAAATGGAGTAAATGTCCTATGGGTTGATGGCCGCGTCAACTCTGAACAAATTAATCGCCTGAATCCTTATGCAGGAAAATTCGCCAATGGCTATCAGGCTCAAGCCGTCTCGGATGCAAGTTTATGGGACAGAAATTAATCCACAACAGAAAGAATGCGAATATGAGTAGATTTAGTTTGGTACTCCTTGTTTTTGTTTTAAACATGGCAGCTTCTGTATTGGCCGAGAATGACGAAAAATTCTCTTTCATAAATATGAAAAAAGTCGCCAATATGGGGTTCGCGGATGAAGTAGCGGGAGATAAAACTGGCGGCTGGTTTGATCAGGGACCGAATAACGACCTTAGAAGCCTTCCAGGCGGGGTGCAAAAATTTGGCGGCATTCCTTTTGACATCATTAAACCGGAATCCAATTCCGGCAAATCGTGTATTGTTTTACGCGGTAATAATATGAACTTTCTGCCGGTTGACAGTGGACTAATAGAAATAAATCGCAAGGCACAACTTATTTACTTCTTGACTGCTTGCGGCTGGAACACTACGGTTGGCAATGAAATTGCTTTTATCACCGTTCGTTATCGCCAGGACGGCTTGTATTTGAATATTCCTGTTCGCTTTAAAAAGGAGACTGCCGGCTGGTGGAATCCTGAGCAAATTTCTAACGGGAATATTTTCTGGCAAGGCCACAATCCTAGCGCTGATGTTGGTATATATTGTTCAGGCTGGATTAATCCCTATCCAGAGCAGGAAATTGAGTCTATTTCTTTTGTCTCCACCAATTCCGGCGCGGTTCCGGCATTTATAGCTGCAACGATTGTAACTAATCCAGTAACGGCACTCAAACTAAAAGTTGATTTACAGGAAAAAATGAAAAAAATAGACTCGCAACATGCAAATTCTCAAGATGTTGTATTAAACGTTGATTTCAATGGCAAAGGTATTCAGGTGGCTGATGACGCTGCATCACTGGCGCTGGGCTTCAATATAACGGACGATTATCTGAAGGCTTCCCGCGGATTAGTGGGTGCCGGAAAAGGAAAACCTTTTTTCAGGTTCCAGATTTCCAATG
>CAIJKT010001118.1 GCA_903821255.1 uncultured Lentisphaeria bacterium
CAGCCCCGTCCGGAGCTCCATCAACGATTTTCAGTTTTGGATTGGCGGAGTAGGGTTTCAGCGCTGCAAATATTTTCCTGGTATTCCGGCAGTTTTTATTCAGCGCGACCGGGGGGTATGCCAGCTTGGGCAATGCCAGTTCGTCCTGATAAAGGTTCTGGTCAGGATCAAAGAAAATATAAAAATGCCCGTCACGGCTGACCAGTTTTTCGATCACTATCCACACCGTGGCGGAAAAATCCTGCCCTTCGTCAACAATCACAGCGTCATAAGACAGCCTGACGCATTCAAGGTAATCGTGCAGTTTCTGCGGGAGCTCGTCCTGCCAGAACTCCTGACGGTCCAGCCCTTCAGCCGCCTCATTGGCGCTGGTGCCGATTTTCTCGATGGCGAAATCGAAAAACGCCATCGCTGTAATGCCGGGATACTGTTCGGTCGCTTTTTTTAAATGTTCAGCCAGCAATTGATTGTAACACAGCAGCAGAACCTGCTTGCCCTGTTCAGCCAGTTGAATCGCTTTTTTAACCGCCATGACGGTTTTGCCGGATCCCGCGCATCCCTGGATTTGCAAATGAGTAAAATTGTCGAGTGCGTCAAGTATGGCGCACTGCATTTGCGTGTAGGTGAAAATCTGTTTTTCCTCAACGCTGAGACGTTCAAAAAGGTGGATGCCGTAATCAAAATACGGGCGCAGCGCCTTGTTGACTTTGCCGGAATCAACCGGGAACAGTTCCGCCCCCTGCGGCAGGCGGGTTTCCACCAGAACTTTGACGGCGAATTCATTTAAATACGGGACGTCCGGTCCGGTGGCCACCAGTCCTTCCGCCTCGGCAGGCCAGAATTTATTGCCGCCGCAGGCCGGGAAGCAAACCGCATGGGCAACTTTCAGCCCCAGCGGAATTTTCCCGGCAGTGCCGAGCAGGCGTGAAAGCAGGCTTATAACCGCGTACTTATTTTTGCGCGCCTGCCCGAACGGATCGATCTGCCGCCCGTCCTGATACCAGACACCGTCATGGTAGCTGATCTGCCCGCCTTTGACCTCAAGCACCAGCAGGCCGTGACGGGAATGATGAAGGAGGAAGTCGATCTCGCCTTCCCAGCGGGTTTTATTCAAATCGCGGGAGACATAGTCGAATGAATGGAAGATAGTCCAACTGTTATCAAGACATTGTAATGCCTGGAAGACCATTACTTCCGATTGCGGACGCACTTTACCATCGCATATCGCAGGAATCATTGTAGCCATAAGTCTCACCTTGTCCGTGCATTTGCATATTAATCCCCCATTGTAGTATTTCACTCCGGGATAAAGCCAATATCGCATAAAAAAACAACCGTTTCAAATTCATTCCACATTATTTTTCGCCGATTAATTTTAAAATTGATATTTTCGATTGAAAATGACGGACTGACAGGAGTGGCAAAAAAGAAGAAGATCATAATGACCCCCTTCTTTTCTTATTTTGTGCTTACCGCTTTAACGCGCTTAGCAGAATGCCTGTACCGGCCAATACGGCCCCTGCGGCCACTCCGTAATAGCACCAAACCTTTGCTTCATTCTTCCGGATTTCAGATTCCGGGAGCGCCAGTGCGACTGCTTGCATAGCGGCTGCATATTTTTCCTGAGCTGCTGCGAGTGCGGCTGCTTTGTCAGCAAGCTGATGGGCTTCGATTTCGGCCTGGGTCAGAACGACTGGGGCGGCTTCAGCGGTCGGCGGTACGGTTACTTTTGTGTCTTCAGTCATAGTAATCCTCCTGCGATATTATCGCAATTTGTTGTTTGAGCAACCATAAACCATTTAAGGCTGCTTATTCACTTTCATCATATATATCCATAAATTCATGGTCTACGCCGTCTCAACAGCGGAACCTGTTAAGAAGGAACAGCAGTCATTTTCGACCTCCATTTTTCCTGCTTCGCAAAAGCTGTAAAAGCCATTGCCGATAATAATGTGGTCGAGAATTTCAATCCCGATGATTTTACCGGCTTGCACTAAGGCATTGGTTCTTTTTATGTCTTCGGACGAGGGCTCGGTTGAGCCTGAAGGGTGGTTATGCGCAAGAATAATCCTAGACGCTCCATACAAAATCGCCAG
>CAIJKT010001119.1 GCA_903821255.1 uncultured Lentisphaeria bacterium
ACGCATACACAAGGTTCCCTCGCGCAATGACGGAAGCAACTCGACAATCTGCCATCAGTGCTAAAATATGATTCTTCAATGCTGAATTATTAACGCGAGGGGTTGCATTATTGATTTTGCAAATTATATTCTTCATACCTTGTTTGGATATACTGATACTATTAATAAACATGAGGATAACCGGTAATGAATTGTAAATACGCTATAATCCTGGCAACCGCAGTTCTCGCATTGTCTTTTATTGGCAGCGGCTGCATCGCTCCCGACCCCGAACCCCAGAAACGCGACCTGGCGGAATCGCCCAAAAAAGTCATGTACAAAGACATTTACGAAGTTGCTCCGACCATCAATAAAGAGCTGGGCGGCGCTAAGTATTATACCATCTTCGAGAATATTTCAGACCCCGGCAAAGGCAGTTACAGCATCACGCTGGTACAGCTTCCCCCAGGCGAAGGGCTGGCCCTGCATTCTTTGACCAGCAGCGAAATGGTGCTTGTGATCGCCGGCGGCGGCACACTTAAAGTAAACAACCTTGATTACCTTATGAAGGAAGGAATGGCGGTTTACATTCCTGCCGGAGCTCTGCAGTCGGCGGTCAATGACAGCCCGAATACATTAAAATTCCTGACCATCATCTCTCCGGCTTACACCAAACTTACTGAAAAGATTCTTGCGCCGCCGCCGAAACCGATTCCGGTAGCCGTTCTGCAGGATGTTGCACCCAGCGACGAAAGCTCTCAGATGAAAGACGCGGCCCCTTCACTGCCTACCGCGGTTCCCGCAACTGCCGCGCCTTCCACAACGCCCATTGGCGCCGCGGACCGGCTTCTCAGCAGGACTCCGAGCACGGCGAAAGACATGAATCTGAAAGGCGTACAGGAACTGACCCCGCAGGAGCAGCAGGTTCCGATTACTCCTAATAATTAATTTTCAATATTCAAGACCGGCGGCGGGGCCTGAAGGCTTCGCCGCTTGTTTTTTAGAGCCGGTTAAATGGAAACTATAATCCTCGGCATTATTACCGGACTGGGAGCGGCGACTTCCCAG
Source organism: uncultured Lentisphaeria bacterium (assembly GCA_903821255.1). The sequence goes on from CAIJKT010001119.1 coordinate 1,048, forward strand.
TCGTGCTCCTATCTGTTTTCCAAACGCTTCATCTCCTTTTCCGGAAACTCGTACCAGCTATTGGCGGTTTCACATATTATCATGGGCCTCTTCGCGGCGGCAATGCTGCCTTTCCTGCTGATGCATAAACCTTTGCCGCCGCTGATGAATTTCGGCAAAGCGCTGATCTTGTGCAATGTCTATTATCTGCTGGCGCAGTGTGCTTTCTTTCTGGCGCTTAAACAGGCCGACGCTTCCCGGCTGGCGCCGCTGCTCGGGTTGAAAATACTGTTTCTGGCCGGAATAAGCATCGTTTTCCTGAATAATGCTTTCAACGGGCTGCAATGGCTTGGTGTTTTACTCTGTCTGGGCGGCGCGGTCATGTCCAACTGGAGCGGCGGCAGCATTCCGGTGAAGAGCGCAATGCTGATCCTGGTCGCCTGCTGCGGCTATTCTCTTTCCGACACCTACATCAAAATCCTGATAGACTGCCTGGGGTATGAAAGCGTTTTTTTCGGAGCCGCGATGGCCGGGGCTGTTTCCTATACGTTTGCCGGGATCTGCTCCATTCCCATGCTTTTTATCATCCCCGGAATCTCCTTCCGCCTCTTGAAACCGGCAATGCCGTTCAGCGCCTGCTGGTTTGTGGCGATGCTGCTGCTGTTTTCATGTTTCGGATTGATCGGCCCGGTTTTCGGCAACATCATTCAGTCTTCCAGGGGAATAATTTCTGTGATTATCGGCGCGATCATAGCCGGCTACGGGTTTTCAACTCTTGAAACCCGGCTTAATCCGGGATTGCTGGCAAGGCGGATTATTGCCGCCGCGCTGATCTCCGCCGCGGTAATCCTGTTCATTCTCGGCGGCCGGCGCTAATGAGCGGAGGTTTTTTTGCTTGCGGCGTTTGAATTTTCCGCTTATTTGTTTTAAATTCTTATTATACTTTAAAATATACTCAATTTTAACATGGAGAAATAATATGAGTGTTGAAATAGGCAGTTTGATGGATTTTCTTGAAGAGCACATGATGAAGACTCAGGAAAATATGGGCAAGGACCTTGCCGCATTCAGGACCGGCAAGGCTTCGCCGTCGCTGGTTGAAAACATCACCGTTGATTACTATGGAACCCCGACCCGCCTGAAAGAGCTGGCCGGAATCACCGTGCCGGAGCCCCGGATGCTGGTCGTGCAGCCCTGGGACCGCGGCGCCATGCCGGCGGTGGAAAAAGCGCTGATTGCCGCCAATCTCGGCATCTCCCCGGTCAACGACGGCAAAATCATCCGTCTGCCGATACCGGAGCTAAGTGAAGAGCGCCGCGCCTCCCTCGCCAAACAGGCCAAACATCGCGCTGAAGAAGCGAAAGTCGCGATCCGCAATATCCGTCGCGACGGCAACGAGCTGGCGAAAAAGGCCCAGAAGAACAGCGAGATCACGGAAGACGATCTGAAGCAGATGCTGGATGATATCCAGAAGCTTACTGACGATTATATTATCGCCATTGATAAAGATCTGGTGCATAAAGAAAAAGAGTTAATGAACGTCTGACGCGACGTTCCCCGGACGGACGGCAAACATTATCAGATGAAGAAAAACTTTACTTACATCCTGCTGGCGCTGACTATCGCGGCGTTTGCCATCCGGCTGGCGGTCAGTATCGAACTGGCCGGCTTCAACAACGGTTTCAACCAGGTCACTTATCCGTCGCCGGCCACGGATATGGCGGTCTACCAGGGACTGGCCGCTAAAATCGCCAACGGCACCTTTAAGGAAGTGTTTTACTTCCAGCCTTTCTACTATGCCTTTTTTCTGCCGTTCATCAAGCTTACACTGGGCGATTCCGTCTGGGCGCTGATTGTAATTCAATCCATCCTGGGCGCGCTGACCGTATTCCTGACCGGCCAGTGCGCCGCGCTGCTGTGGAACCGCGCCGCGGGGATCATTGCCGCGCTGCTGACCATGCTGTCGGCGGCGCTCATCCTCTACACCCCGTTCATGCTGATTGAGACGCTGCAGGTCTTCTGGATAATGCTGCTGCTGTATCTTTCGCTGCTGGCTGTTTCCACCCGCAAATGGTTTTACTGGGCGCCGGCGGCGCTGGTTTGCGGCTGCTCCATTCTGACGCGGGGCAATATCTGGTGTTTTGTGCCGGGGCTGCTGGCGTCAGTTTTCATTGCCACCGGCGGAAAATCCGGGATCTTCCGTTCAAAGTATAAACTCATGATATTGAAAATTACCGCAGTTGCCGTGTTTCTTTTTCTGGTGCTGCTGCCGCAAATCCCTTTTGCCTGGCGCAATACCATGCTCAGCGGGAAACTCACCGGGCCGTCAACGGCGGCCGGTTCGGTGCTGGCGCTGGGCAACACCCCTGAAGCGCCGCCCGGAGGACGCAATCCGGACCTTCCATCCGGTCCGATGGAATATCCGCCCAGCTACCAGGCCTGGATGAGTACGGCGAATCAGATTTCCATTCCCGCCAGGATTATGGCCTGGATCGCCGCCGAACCGCTTGCATACGCCGAGCTCACTTTCCGGAAACTCCTGCTGTTCTGGGATTACCAGGAAATCCCCAACAATATCTCCTTCCTGGGCGAAGGCACTCAGAGCCGGATTTTCATGTTTACCGGGATTATGCCCACCGGACTCATAATGGCCGTCGGCATGGCCGGGCTGATCTTCCTCACAGCCAGAGCATTCCGCAGGAAAAGCGTCAAACTTTTCCTGCTGGTTTACTTTATCCTTTCGTTCTGGGCGGCCACCTCGGTTTTTTACATTTTATGCCGTTTCCGGCTGCCGGTCATTCCGCTGCTGGCAATCTGCGCGGCGGCAATACTCAGCCATTTCTGGCGGCTGCGCACGATAAATTCCAGGAAAGCCTATCTGTCAGCCATTCTTCTGATCGTCGGCGTCTTCGTCTGTTTTACCGCGTATGATTACTACCGTCAGAACATGGAGTCCGGCATTATCCGCAAGGTGCGCCCGAACGGAGTCGCCGTGGAAGTTGCGCCGGGCAGACTCATGCTTCTCGACAACGGTCCGTTTTCTTTTGGCGGCTGGACCACGATCGAATTCCAGCCCGGCACCGCGGTAAAGAAATTTTTCCCGGTCGCCGGCCGCAAATTTAAAACTACAGAACTCGAACTGACACTGTTTTTTGAGGATATCGGCAATGCGCAACTGGAAATCAACGGCGAAAAGAAGAACTTCACATGCTACCAGAAAGGCGTTAAAACCGAAACCTTCAATATCCCGTTCAACGACGAAGGCAGCGTCAATATAAAATTAATTGCCGCCGATTCCAAAATATTCTACCTGATAGACCGCCAGCGCAATTATTCCAGGACTCTGGTCAACGGCGAAAACCCCGGCGGCGAACTCGTTTGCCGACTGTTCTGCATGCCGCTTAAGCCGCCCGTCAAAACAGAAACAGAAGAGGTTCCGCATCCGGACACCGTCGCAATGAGACAGCCGGTCAGCCGGGATCTATGAACTTGGACATTCCGGACATCTCCTTCCCTCGTTCCGGACAGCCTTCCACAGACGCTGCCGACACTACGGACCTGGACAATTTGGACAGCCGACTCCGATACTTTGGAGTGCTGTTGAGCAGAGGCTGTCGCCCATGCGGCCGGCATAACCAGACGGACAGCCGTCCGTCCCGCAGTCGCGGGAGACAACCATTCCGGAGAGTTTGGAGAGCTGTTTGAGCTTACGGTTATTTTGTTTTTCCATTTTAAATTTTCCGCATTCCGCGTTCAATTGAATCTCCGGTTAAGATTTTCGTTAACTGGCACCATTTCTGCAATTCCTGAACTTTGCCCGTTTTGGACAGTCCACTCCGACACTTTGGAGTGCTGTTGAACACAACTATTTTAAAATACATAGAGCGAAATCCTGTTAACTATGCTTCCATAGTTCCCCAGAT
>CAIJKT010001120.1 GCA_903821255.1 uncultured Lentisphaeria bacterium
ATCAGTTCGTTCATTTTTTGTCTTTCTATTCTCACTGGCACCCTCCGGTTAGTAATTCATACTGATATTATACTCTATGATACCGCAAAATGCAACTAAAATATCGCTATTTGATATGATAAATGCAATATTTTCTACATTTTACATATCTACAATGCAGCAATACTCCGCACGGCTGAAAATTTAACAATAGATTGCGAAGATTTTGAGAATTGGTTCGTTCCGGGATAAACTGGAAAAATCCACCATTTCTGGATTGCCGGCTTGTCCGCCGCTGGCGGCAGAACAAAAACAGGTCTCACGCGGAGACGCGGAGGCACGGAGAAAGCAAAAGCGGGAAATGCAGCGCACATGAATGACATCAAGAAAATGAAGATAAAAAAGCTTAAATCAATAAAACAGCCTTAAAAAATAGCTTTAAGAATGGATATATACCGGATTATTATCAATATTTATACTTAAATATATTAGATAATATGGTCAGACTCTGCACGGCATTATTCGCTTCCTCTATTTATTGCGTGGTTGGGAATGCGCGGTAATCCTTCTCGCTGAAGATATGCGGCATATCGTTGTTGAAGGCGGGTGATATACGGAGGTAGCAAACGTCCTATGCGTTTTGCTTTCCATTCATTCCAACTTCTTTGTTCAAGATCCTTAAAACGAAAATCATAACTTTTACCATTATGAAGCGCAAAAACGATTGCTTGACAATCAATCTCCATTAAATGCCCATGTGTATCATCATAGTTTTTTGCTTCTCCTGGTGATGTCATTTTTTTCCCTTGAAGCAAATATAAAATAATATCATCTCCAGCATTTCTGGGAATACAATCACAGGCCGGTCGGATGTTAATGTAGAGATTCTTACAATCAAGAAAAATATCACCGGGAGCAACAAATTCTTTATTCAATACAGAATTTGGGATCATTCTTTCGCCTGAAAGAACTTTTCTAACATCATTTTGGGATAAAGACTCTGTTGTTGCAGAATCAAATAGAGAAGCATCAAATGTAAAAGGGGAAAGACACGCTTGCATATTTCTAAAAAGTAAAGCAGAAATTTCTTCTGAAGGGGAGATTCCGTCTGCCTTAAATGTATCCCACAGTGCCTTGGGCCATGAATGATGAATTTCTTCAAAAATTTTAAAAAGGGAAATCTGAGATTTAACATGTTCTGTTTTCCACTTCTTCAGCACATAGACAGAAAGGTGAGATTTTAACCATTCCTCAATTTCGGAAAATAATTTACCATTTAATAAATCAGATTTCCTTCTTACCAAAATTCTGGGATGACCTTTTTGTGTCATTACTTTCTCGTCTATAAGAACTCTATTTATATCATTTGGATCATCTTTAGAAAAAATAAATATAGGACAAAATGTATTCTTTAAAAACTCGTTAATTAAATCAACAATATTATCTTTGTTGCTGTTTTTTAACGTGTCTCCAAGTGTTACTCCTTCTTGTTTTACTTGATCTTCGATGTTAATAAATTCCCAGTCGAGTATAATAAATGAAATATTTCGAAGGTGTTTAGCCACTGCTACCGGATCTTCGGGTATTTCATATCGTACTACCATTGGTATTCCACGCTCGTCTAGTTGAGTAATAATTTTACTCACATCAAGATCAGTGTTTTTATCCTTTAGTTCATCATCAAATATGATCCCAACCCCATCGTATAATTCCGCGAATGTAGTATTGCTCATTTATCACCACCTGCGACAAAATTGACAACAAAATTTGCGCCTGATAGTTTCTTTTCTGAGGCAATGTCTGCCAACTCAATGGAATAATCATTGCGCTCCAATAATTGCCGAGCGATGTATAGCCCTAGGCCTCGACCATCTTCTCCCTTACCAGAGTAAAATGGCTCGAAAATATAGGGCGCATTTTCCCTTGAAACTCCAGGGCCATTGTCGGCAAAGATTAGTTGTCCCTTGGCCCCATCCAGAAATATCTCTATTTTCTTTTCCTGTTTACTTGTTGTCTGCAACCAGTATACGGCATTATCGAATAGATTCAAAAAAAGCTGTAATAAGACGGCATCTGTTGTTTTTGCCATAAGCGGGGGACCAGTTTTGTGCGTCGCAAAAACAATTTTCTCTTGTTTCAATACACGCTTATAGATGTATTCTACCTTATCAATAATATCAGCGACAGAAATTGGTCTTCGACGTTGCTTCGATGATTTGAAAAGCAATTGAATATCTTTTAATTGTGCTTCAATAAAACTCATTCCTCCTCGTATGGCCTGCAGTTCTTTAAGAAGATCGCTTTCATTAATATCCCCGCCTGTTGCGATGTCCTTGATAATGCCGTCAATATTGGTCAAAACTTTTGACATAAAACCCATAATATCATGAGATGCAGTTTCCACAGATAGACCAACACCAGCAAGCTCTTCTGTCGTTTCTGCGCGTTGCTTCAAATAAGCAGACTCTTGCTTATAAAATCCCACCGCACAAGCTAAAGCTTTTTGTGCAGGTTGATTATCTTTGCCAATTGCATTTTTCAGTTCTTCAAAACTTTTTTCTACCCGATTGTCTCTGACAATATCATGAACTTTCTGATCTTTTATTTCATCACGATATTTCTTATATACAATTTGTCGGATATAGGCGAGAAATATTTGGAGTAAAGCAATAAAATCACTCGTAGCATTGCCTTCATCGATAAGCCCCTCTCGATTGGTTTTATCTTTTAGGTTAGGATTGGCTTGTTGGGTAATATTGACATAACCGACAACTTGGTCATTGCTTAAAAACTGTCCCGCACTAATCGTGCCGCGATACGCATCAATCTGCAACCAATCATCAGCTGGGTCTCCATACGGATATACACGAATACCGTCACGATATAAGTAAATTCGATGCTCTTTGATTATATTCTTATCTTCAGGATCAAGCTTGTGTTTGGCTTTTGCCTGAGGGCTAAAATCGAATATATAAAAACCAAATGAAAACGAACCACATTCCAGGTTCCGTTTTTTGAGAACTTCTCCTGTTTTGCCGAATTTATTTCTAAAAACCGTAAGCCCTTTGAAATTTTCATCATCAAGTGAAATTTTCTTTTCGACTTCATTTTCAAAGAACGAAAATTCTCCCAGGGAAGAGTCGAATTTTCCTTGTTCAATCCTGAAAACAGAACGATCGGCTAAAAGGAATAGTAATTTCTCAATGTAATCATCTCTGAAATTTTTAAAAACGCCGTTAATAATGATTTTAACATTAAAATTATCAAATGTTTCGTTGCCTGATTCATTTTCGGCATGGGCATCAAGATTAACACCTGTTTCTTCAAAAATAGATTGAAGATAGGAAAGATCCATTGCAATATCTTTCAGACGATCTTCACTCCAAGCCCCTTTAAGATGAGTTATCTCTATGCGTGTACCGTGATTAGGGGCCAGAATTTTAGACATTCCCCAGTCAATTGTGGATGAGCACTAGGAATGGCCGGATTTTGAGCATTTAAAATGGCCGGAAAACGGTCATTTAGTGCTGAGTGCGCATAATGCTGGCCGGTTGCC
>CAIJKT010001121.1 GCA_903821255.1 uncultured Lentisphaeria bacterium
GCTGTTCACTCCAGTCAGCGCAGTGCGGCTGACGTCCGGATGCTGGTTGAAAATGGCTTCTGAGCATACGGAATAATAGGTACGTTCAGGAGTGATGACCCGGTGATTCTTTCTGCCGCAGAACCACAGCCTGCCTTTGGCGTCGAAATACCCCATGTCGCCCATGCGATGCCAGCGGACTCCGCCGGCATCTGTAATCGTTGACATCAGGTTATGCCGCGGATTGTTGAAATATTCCTTTTTTACGACATCGCCGCGGACGACGATTTCGCCGGTTTCGTCCGGCGGCAGGACGAGCTGGTCGCTCCATGATTTGATTTCGCCTTCCGCCTGAGTGATGACCCGGATATCAATGCCGGGGTTGGGGTAGCCGACGCAGTAGCCTTTGCCCCGCGCGGTGAGGACGGCGGTTTCAGCGAGCATTTCGCCGCCGGTGAAATTGGCGACCGGCAGCGCTTCGGTGGCGCCGTACGGCACCATGATTTCGCCGTCTGCTGCAATGATCTGTTTGACCGCCCGGTGCAGATCGGCGGTCACCGGCGCACCGGCCATCAGCACTTTCTTCAATGACGGCAGTTTAATATTGTTGGCAATGCAGTATTGGCTGACGGTCCGCCACAGGGCAGGGGAGCCGAACGAGAAGCTGATTTTCTTATCCAGCACCGGCCGGATGATGTTTTCCGGATTGACTCTGGCCGGGCGGGTGAAGTCCATTTGCGGAATCACTGACGGCATGCCGAGAATCACCGCGAACAGCGCGAACAGCGGAAACGCGGACATATCAATATAATCCGGCCCGGCGCCGTAAACTTCGCGGATCAGCTCCACCTGGGTTTTGAAGGTACGGTGGGTATAGACCACGCCTTTCGGCGGCCCGGTGCTGCCGGTGGTGAAAACAATTGCGGCGGTATCGTCGAGCGTCGTATCCGCCGTTTCGAAATCGAATTTAACGCCCTGTCTGATTTCCTCAATGGAAACTACCGCTTCAAGCCTCTCACACCCCGGCGGTGGAAATTTGCCGAGCGAAAAGAATATTTTGGCGCAGGGAAAATGTTTGCGGAACAGCAGCCGCACCCAGTGCGCTGGCGAAATGGCAATGACCGCTTCCGGTAAAGTCTGGCGGATACAGCCGAGCAGGTTTTTCGTACCCATGCCCGGATCGATCAGCACCGGCACCGCTCCGGTTTTGTAAACGGCAAAGACGGCGGCGGCGAATTCCAGTCCCGGTTTGAGCAGCATCAGGACGCGGGTGTTCCTGACAATGCCGCGGCGGCTGAATGCCAGCGCGTAGGCGTTGACAAGGTTCTCCAGTTGCCGGAAGGTCAGCACGGAATACTGGAAACTGCCGTCATTCCCTCTGCCGCGCGGCGCGAACAGCGCTTCCCGGTCTTCGTATTTGCCGGCGGCTTCAGTCAGCAGCCGCGAGATGTTAAATAGCTGATTGTTCATCATTGCTTCGAGGTTATGCCCTGTTCTGTTACATTTTCTGTCGCTACAATCTTTTCAATATACTTTCTTACGCAATCTCTTACAAGCACGCCGGTATTTTCCGGGAGATTTTTACTGTCCGCCGCGAATTCCCTGAGTTGCGGAAAGATGCCGCCACCGCCGGCCAGGGGGAAACTGCTGAATGCCACCTTGATTTTCTTGTCCGCTCTCTGCCATTGAGTGCCGTCCGGCAGGAGCAATTTTCCGACTTCTCCGGTTTTGGGATCGGTTTCGATCGAGATTCCGTACAGTGACGGCGACGACCTGTACTTTTTCAATTGTATCAACTGCTCATGCAGCACTGTCTTGAATTCTTCCGCATTGAGGGTTAAAGTGCAGACCGTATCTTCATACGGCATCAAGTAGAAGATTGTTTTGCCGGTTAGTCCAAGTTCCGGTTTTATCGGCCATCTGCTGTGCGTGTACAGCGCGATTCCGGCGCCGGATGATTCCGCCATTGCCCCGGCAATGACTGCACCGGGATCGCCGGCGAGTCTGCCGGTCATCTCTCTGATGCGTTCAGGGTTGCCCGGGATCGCCGCGGAGCAGCAGTTGGACGCCGCGCGCAGATCTTCATCAACGGCTTGATGCAGCGCGGTGTCGTCCGGCGCATCGAGCTTGACCGGAATCAGCACGGAAGACATCCGGATGATCTTTTTCGCGCCGGTATCCCACGCTATATTGATTTTACCGAAGCTCCAGGCGGCATGTCCGGCCTGGGCGAACCAGCAGTTTCTGCCGATCTTCGTGCCGGATACCTCCTGATGGGTATGTCCGCCGATAATCAGGTCTATTTCAGGATATTTCAAGGTCAGGTCGTACAGTGTGGTGTCTTTGGAATACATGCCGTGATGAATGGCCAGCACAATGATGTCAGGTTTGGCCTGCCGTACCGCGGCAATATTCATTTCCAGTGAGCGGTCAATGCCGGAAACTTTCAGACTGCCGGAATCCGGACGCCAGAGATAATTCAGCAGATTGGGTGAAGTCATGCCGATAACCGCGATTTTCAGGTGGTTCTTCTCAAACATCTTCCATGGTTTGAGCATGCCTGCCAGGGTTGCCGATTCGACATTCGCGGCCAGGGTTGTGCCGCGGAAATTGCTGATATTCGCTTTAAGGGCATCGCACCCGAAATCAAAGTCGTGATTGCCGGGAATCCATGCATCGTAAGCGAGTCCATTGAGGATTTTCATCATAATCGCGCCGCTGGAAAATGCGCTTTCCGGAGTTCCCTGCATGATATCGCCGCAGTCGATGACCAGACAATTGCCGGCGCCGCCCGCCCAGGCGATTTCCTTACGGATTGCCGGGGCGGCTTTCAGCCAGCCGTTGCTGCTGCCGCAAATCCGCCCGTGGGTGTCGGTGGTGTGGATGACCGTGACTTCCCTGACCGCGCCGTGCAGCCCGGTTGCAATGAGCAGCAGTAATGATATTATCCGCACTGTTCCGCGCATTGTATTGCTTTCCTGCTGATTTTAGGTTGAAGCAATAAAATCATGCAATTTGCGGAATTTACAAATTATCACGGCAAAAATATCCTTTTTTTTGTAATCAGTACTTGATAATGAGAAATTCAGAATAATATTATTTGGCTTAATTTGTGTAATTGAATATTTTAAAATTATAATATGAGGTAATGAAATGTCACAACATCCCAGTTTGAGAGTCGGCGGTAAGATCAGAACGAAAAGAAACGTAATGAAACGCTTTGAACGCATTGACGTTCTCAAGGCGGAAAACCGTCTGCCGGAAGGCAAAGTTTTCGGCCTGCCCAAGACCAAGCCGACTGAATAAGACATCCTTGTTGATGTTATTTTTGCGGAACTCTTTGCGGGTTCCGCTTTTTTTTTGCTTTTTTTCAGTTATCTTAACAATAGTCTATTCTTTATATCCGTTATTATATTAAATAATGTAAAACATGGAGACTGTATATGCGTCATTTCATAATAAGTGGATTAGTTGTTTTTCTGGCGCTGTCCGCCGGAATGAAGCTTGATGCGGCGACTATTTTCTATAAATCCGGCAGCGGCGAAAAGCAGGCGCTGACAAAAGTAAAAATAGTAAGCATCAGCAAAGGCGTAATGACCATTGAAAGGGACGGTACCAAAAGAACAATTTCATTGAGCCAGTTGATGGAATATTCTGATTCCGATATAACCGGCGGCGATTCATTTGAAGATAATTCCGCAGATTACACCTTGACCCTCGTCAAAGTTGATATGCCGAAAACCGGGGTTGTTAAAACCAGCGCCAAGCAAACCACCGCGCCCGTCGCCGTTTGCGAGATAGAATATACCATCAACCGCAAAAGTGAGGAAGGCAGAGATATCAACCGGGTAAAAGCTCCATATTTTTACCTCTATGTGCTCGCTGATGGCGGTGACGAATATAACAACTCCCACATTTTCCGCTATAGTTATCCAGCCGAGGCCAAGCCGGGCTCGGATACTTTCGATGAGGCCAGAATTACGACCGCAGTTCAGAGCTTGAAACGGCCTACGATTAATCTTGAGAACGTTCATGCGCTGTCAACGTCCAAGAAATCAGCGATGGGTTTTGGTGACCGCGAAGTCAAAATCAAATTGGACAAAATCAAAGAGCGCAGGATTGTTGCCTATCATCTGGAAGTATGGGGCAAGTCAGAGGTGATAGCGGAAAAAGACTGGAATGAGCCCGGCTATGCCAAAGATAAAAAATGGTGGCTCAAGTACTGATTTTAATCAGAATCCTTCTTGCGATTTTCGCTCCGCGGGATTATTTTACCAGTTCGTTTATTATCAGGAACAGTTTACGCAGTATAATTCAGTTTATATTTGAAAGGAATAAAAATGGCTAAAGGAACGATTGTACAGAAAATTATTGATAAGCATTTTGTTTCAGGAGAAAAGACCGCCGGCTGCCCCGTCGCGATCCGGATAGATCAGACCCTGACTCAGGACGCCACCGGCACTATGGCATATCTTGAACTGGAAGCCATGAAAGTTCCCAGAGTAAAAACCGAAATTTCCGTATCCTATGTTGATCACAACATGATGCAGAACGGTCCTGAAAACCGCAACGACCACCTCTATCTGCAATCTGTCGCCGCGGCCAAGGGTGTTTATTTTTCCCGTCCCGGCAACGGAATCTGTCACCAGGTGCATCTGGAACGTTTCGGTGAACCGGGCAGGACGCTGCTGGGTTCTGATTCCCACACCCCGACCAACGGCGGCATCGGGATGATGGCGATTGGCGCGGGCGGGCTGGATGTGGCGCAGGCCATGGCCGGAGTTCCGTTCCGGATGGCTTATCCGAAAGTTATCGGCGTCAAACTTGCCGGCGCGCTCTCGCCGTGGTGTTCCGCCAAGGACGTTATCCTGAAACTGCTGGAAATTCTTACTACCAAAGGCAATGTCGGCAGTATCGTTGAATATTTCGGGCCGGGCGTGAA
>CAIJKT010001122.1 GCA_903821255.1 uncultured Lentisphaeria bacterium
GTCATAAATCCAAATCCTTTTTTATCCACAAAAAAACAAAATGGTAACATTAAAAAATTTAACAATCAATTATCTATATATAGTAAAATTGTCAACCGGAACGGTGACAATAAGCTCAAATAGCGCTGAAAAATGAAATTCTAAAATACATTATTTTTGTGAAACTTGCGGTAAAACATTTTTCAGGCCATTGCTGCCGAATAAAAGTTAATTTTTATTTGAAATCTTTTTGACATTCAACATTTTACAAATATTGTAAGTAAAGTGATTTAGTATTTTCCGGGGGAATTGGAAGTATGGATTATGACAAACTGTATTCTTATAAAATATATCTTCCGGTCAGCGCATTCCGGCATTCGAACAACACGCCGATCAACAAAATCAAAAAGTTAATATAACAGAGGATAAGAAAATGGCATTTACTCCAATCGTATCGTCTCAGACCGTGACAGGACAAGTAGTCAGCGCCGGAACCCAGGACATCGTCAATGGCGGTGTGGCCGGCAACGGCACAATCAGCACAAACGGCTATCAGAATATATCTTCCGGCGGCATCGCAAGTTCCACTATCATTAACTCCGGCGGCGAGCAGGCAATTTTTTCCTCCGGCCTGGCAACCGAGACTATTCTCTCCTCCGGTTATCAGGATGTTTGTTCCGCTGGAACTGCTGTCTCGACTCAAATAATGGATGGCGGCGGCCAATATGTCAGCTCCGGCGGCATCGCAGATTATACGGCGATCAGTTATGGCGGTTATATGGCAGTTTTCGGACAGGCAAATGCCGCCACGATATCTTCCGGCGGCAGCCAGACGGTTTCCGGCGGGGGGATGGCGAATTCCACTACTATCAGTGGAGGCGATCAGTTAATTTCCTCCGGCGGTGTGGCAAATTCCACAACCATTAATTCGGACGGCGGACAGAGTGTCTTTTTCGACGGCGTGGCGAATTATACGATTATTAACAGCGGCGGGCAGATGGTTGACGGCGTGGCAAATTTTACTATCATTAACGACGGCAAGCAGAGTATCTGGTCCGGCGCGGCGAATTCCACAAAAATCAACTTTAGCGGCATTCAAGACATTCTGGAAGAAGGAGTTGCTAATTCAACGACCATTAATTCCGGCGGCAGTCAGACTGTCTTTGACGCCGGGGTGGCAAATTTCACCACGATTAACACCGGCGGCAGTCAGAGTGTTGAATTCGGCGGCGTGGCGAGCAATACCGTTATCAATTCAGGGGGGAGCTCGTATGTTTCTTCCGGCGGAGTGACTAATGACACCATCATTAATTCCGGCGGAGTGCCGGATGACGGATACACTACTGGAGGCAAGGAGATTGTTTCCTCAGGAGGCACCGCCAACAGGACTACCATCAACTCAGCCGGGCGGCAGGATGTTTATGGAGTGGCGAACTCTGCTGTCGTTAATGACGGCGGCGGGCAGGGCGTTCATTCCGGCGGTGCGGCGAATTTCACGACGGTTAACGATGGCGCCTGGCAGTCTGTCAGCCATGATGCGGTGGCGAATTTCACTACGCTCAACGGCGGCGGCAACCAGGATATCTTCTTCGGCGGCGTGGCGAATTCCACCACGATCAACCACGATGGCGAACAGACTGTCTACTCCGGCGGTGTGGCAAGCAGTGTCATTGTCAATTCCGGCGGCAGCATGTATGTGTCTTCCGGCGGAAGAGTGTCAGGTTCACTGACAATTGACGGCGGGCATGTGATTGTCGATAAAAGCGATAATCTGGAGGCATCCGCAGTAAATTTCAAGCTGGCTAATTTCAAGACCAATGACGCGATTTTGACTATCAAATCCGGTGTAGTGGGAGACATCAGTCACACTGCGTTCACTCTGGACGTAAATAACACCACGAGCGGGCTTTATATTCTTGGTTCCGGCGCTAATCTAACCGGCATGAGGAATGCGGTGTTCACGGTGACAGATAACGGACAAAGCTCCAATGTGCAGGTCGGCTCCAGTTACACGTTTGCCGATGGTCATAAGTTGTCGCTTGGCATCACCGATGCCGCGACGGACAAGTTGACGGCGACATTTTCCACTGGCGGTCCGGCGGACACATTGGCCCCGTCTGTTCCCGCAGGTTTGAATATTACGTTCACCGGGAGCGGACTGGATATTGACTGGAATGACTCGACTGACGCCAGCGGCATCAAGCATTATGAAATTGCGGGGGACGATTATGCTGACTTCAGGACTATGGGATATCAAAATACCGTTACCGAAAGTAGAGACTACATAAGCATGGATGATAGAGCAGGAACTTTCTACATGAAGGTACGCGCCCAGGACAATGCGGGCAACTGGAGCGCCTGGAGTAAATCTGCTTCAATAACTGTTACTGGTGCGCTGGCGGTCAATGACTCAGTCAGCGATTGGGTGGGGTCCACGGATATTTATAAAATGACGCTGGACACTGCCGGAATGCTGAGTCTGAATCTAACCGGGCTGAGTGAGGACGCGAACCTGGCGCTGTTTGACGCCAAAGGCAAACAGTTGAAAATATCTTCCGCCAAAGGCCATGCAGATGAAAACATCGGCACGGCGTTGTTAAAAGGCGATTATTACGTCAAGGTCATCCCGGTCGGCAAAGTTACCGATACCGACTACACGCTGAGCAATACTTTTGCCGCCTATCCGGGCGATAACGCCGGCGATACCCCATCCAATGCGAATGTGATTGGGGAACTCGCAGACGGAGCCGTTGTCGAATGCAATGACTGGACTGGTTTCGGCGATCCGGCGGACTACTATCAACTGACGCTGACCAATGCCGGTACTTTGAGCCTCAATCTGAACCTGACCGGGTTGACCGGGGATGCCAATCTGACGCTGCTGGATAACAAAGGCAAGGTATTGAAGACTTCTTCCACAAAAGGGCATATAGATGAAGCAATCGCCATGCCTTTGCTGGCCGGAGATTATTTCGTTAAAATCGCGCCCGCCGACGGCGGCAAGGGCATCGTCAATAATACCACTTACACGCTGAACAATGTGGTTGATTATTTTCCGACAGAAACTGCTGGAAATATACCAGCCCAGGCTGGTTCGCTGGATCTTGACAGTTCCGTTGACGAGTGGGTCGGTTTCGGCGATCCGGCGGATTACTATCAACTGACGCTGGCCAATGCCGGAGCGTTAAGCCTGAACCTGACCGGGTTGAGCAGCGACGCCAACCTGACGCTGCTGGATAGCAAAGGCAAAGTGCTGAAGACATCCGCTAACAAAAAAAGCGCCGACGAAACAATCGTCACGGCTTTGGCCGCCGGTGATTATCTCGTAAAAGTCGCCCCCGCCGACGGCGGCAAGGGCATCGTCAACAACACCTACTATAACCTGAGCAATTATTTCCAGGAGGAAACCGCCGGCAATTCCTTTGCCACCGCCGTCGAACTTACTTCCGATGGAACGGTTCACGGCTGGGTGGGGTCAGGCAACAAGGAAGACTATTACAAATTTGAAGTGCTGTCGGACGGCTCGACTTCAAGCGGCGGTCTGAGCGGATTTGATTCAAATGTCAATCTTTATGTATATAATTCCAAACATAAACTGGTGGCGTCTTCGACCAAATCCGGACTGACTCCCGAATCAATAGACAGCGGCGTCGGGGAGGTGGATGCAGGCATATATTATATAAAGGTGATGCTGGCGGGAGCCGCCGCCACCGGGTATGACCTGAATTTCAACCTTGACCAGGGCGGTCTGCGGCTTTCCAGCGCAGCCGGACCTTTGGCCGGCAGTGCGGATGCCGGACTGACCGGCGATCCGTTGAAGAAAAGCAATGGACTGCTGGCCGGCTAATCCTAAATATGCGGTAGCTGCCAAGTCAATGAGTCAGGTACAGGATTGGGGCCAGGCTTCCCCCTTTCGGTTTTTCAGCCGTGCAGAGTATATTCTTTTAGCTTTTAATGCTGTCGCGATACTTATTGCCGCCCCAGGGGAGGTCTTCCAGCAGCAGGAACATCGCGCCGTTGCGGAAAGTGCCGCCTTTGATCAGGAAGTCGGCGGCGGCTTTCTGGAGGGAACTTTTTTGCGGCAGCGAATCAATCCCTAAATTCTCCGCATTTTCGCCGAAAATACGGGAAACGGCTTCGGATTTGTGGGGATATGGATAGAGATAGCCGGCGCGCTGAAACAGAAGAATATTGGATTCCGGGCTGAGAATCTGTTCAAACTGATTGTCCAGCAGCCAGGATTCGCAGACAAAAGCCCGGTGTTTCAGTTCCGGGAAAAACTTTTGCATGAACTCAACCGCGCGACTGGCGGAATCGGCGCAGGCTTCAACCGTCATCGGGCCGATTGCCGGAATGTGAATATCGATCACCGGGTCGCCCGCTGACAATACTTTCTTCCACTCATTAAAGGGCAGCGTGATCTGTTCGCTCCGCACATATCCGTCCGGCGCGACCGGATTGCCGGTTACCGACGAATCCGTATGCTGAAGCGCTGAAATCCAAGTTCCGCGTTCGCTCCGGTCAATCCCCGGATCGTAAAGCAAGCCCCGGCTGTTATATCTGATGCCGGTGGCTGACAAGGCGAGAGTCCCGCCGGTTCTAACGTTGCGGTAAACTTCCACGCGTTCGAAGAACTTGCAATATGGTTTAAACTGAAGGCGGCCCAGCCGAAAAGTATCGCCCTGAATATGGCCTTGCAGCCAGCCGAGTATCCGCGAGGTAAGCCCCGCAAAGCCTAACTGATTTTTGTAGTGTTCAACCCATACCGACATATCGGCAAGAGTGTCTTTCAGCACATTTTCCGGATATCCTTTGCGTTGATACAGATCAACCGCATCAGGATACGCGGCCAGGGCCAGCAGGAAGTAGAAGCATCCGGATTCCGCGCCCTGGAGCTGTTTTATCGCCGGCAGTTGACCCGAAGCAAGTTTGTTTTCCGCCCGGTAAAGAAGATAATAGTAATGCCAGAGCAGCCGGACTGCGGCGGCATCAGACTCAAGATTGGCTTTAGCCTGGAAAATTTCCTCCAGATGTTCCGGCTTGACCGCCGCCATTGCGGCATATTTGCGGATAAATTCATCCTGGAGAAAGAAGACCCCGTTTACGCCGGGGAAAAAACTTTCTGACGCTTCCATACCGGGAGCAATCAGCGCGGCATCCGCTTCGGTAAACCCGAATTTTGCAACTATTTCCGCAAAAAGCATAGCGTTCAATCCTTACTTAAAAACTCAACTGCCGATCCTGCCATGAAGGCAATGCCGTTGCGCAGCGCGTCATCATTGAAATTAAAATTCATGTTATGAATCGGCGGGGACGTTTCGCCCATTCCGATATTGCAGAAAACCCCGGGATAGCGGACCAGATAATACGAGAAGTCTTCGCCGCCCATTGACGACCTGGGCAGTTCAAGCCAGTTGCTCTTACCGAAATATTCCTGCGACACCTTTCTGGCGAACTCATAGATTTTAGCATTGTTCACTGTGGGAATATATGGCAGCGCATATTCAAATTCATAAGCCGCGCCAAGCGCAGCGCAAACCCCTTTAACCGTGCGTTCGATCAAGCCGGGCAACTGTTCTCCGATCTGAGGATCCAGGAAGCGGGTCGTGCCTTCAAGAATCACGGACTCGGGGATAATGTTGGCATTTTTCCCGCCCTCGAAACGGCAGACGCTGATTACCGCCGCATCCTGAGAGGCGATGTTGCGCGAACATATTGTCTGCATGGCGTCAACCACCTTGCAGGCGGTTACGATCGGGTCCACGGTAAGTTCCGGCTTGCTGCCGTGGCCGCCTCTGCCGGCGATGACGATCTTGAAAAAACCGGCGGCGGCCATAATCGTTCCCGGCCTGGAGGCAATCATGCCGACCGGCATGCCGGACATGGCGTGCAGCGCGAAAACCGCATCCGGTTCCGGATCAAGCAGCGCACCGGCTTCCACCAGGGCTTTACCCATGGCGGCAATCTCTTCGCCGGGCTGAAAAACGAACCGCACCGAGCCGGCAATATTTTCCTTGAACTCATTCAGCACCAATGCCGCACCAAGCAGCATGGCGGTGTGGCCGTCATGGCCGCAGGCATGCATTTTGCCGGGCAGTTCCGACCGGTAGGGCAGCTCATTGAGCTCGTCCAGCGGCAGCGCGTCCATGTCCGCCCGCAGCGTAACATTTCTGCCGGGTTTGCCGCCGCGCAGAATTCCCACCGCGTCGGTGCCGATAAACGGCTTGAGCAGTTTAATATCCGTAAAACTGAGAATATTTCTGACCAGCCTGGAAGTCTGCACTTCCTGTCCGGCCAGTTCCGGATAACGGTGAATATTCTGACGGACACTGGTGATTTCCGGCAGAATCTTATCCGTTATCTCAAAGATCTTCTTTTTGAATGACATGGTATTAAAATCCCGTTTATTGGCCGATTTCGTCGAAAACAAACCGTCCGGCGACAATTGTTGCCGCCGCCTTGCCGCGGAATTCCATGCCGTGGAAAGGCGTATTCCGGGATTTGGAACGGAATTTGGACGCGTCGACGCAGAATTTCTTTTCCGTGTCAATGATGGTTATGTCCGCGGGTTTGCCTTCCGCCAGCGTTCCGAAGTCCATGCCCAGTATTTCCGCCGGGCCGACGGTGAATTTTGAAACGAAGTCGCTCAGGGAAAGGATTTTTTCATGGTAGAGTTCGGTCAGGCAGACCGGTATCGCGGTTTCCAGGCCGACAATTCCGAACGGGGCATAGTCGAATTCGACCAGCTTATCGGTGGCGGTGTGCGGGGCGTGGTCGGTGGCGATCACAGTAATCGTGCCGTCCCGCAGCCCTTCGATGACTGCCAGCCGGTCCTGCTCGGACCGCAGCGGCGGGTTCATTTTGTAATTGGTATCGAATTTCTTAATGCTGTCGTCGGTAAGCGAAATATGGTGCGGGGTGGCTTCCGCACTGATCATAATACCGCGTTTTCTCGCGTTTCTAATCAGTTCCACGCTTTCTCCGGCGCTGACATGCTGAATATGGATCTTCCAGCCGATCATCCTGGACAGAATGATGTCGCGGGCGATCATCAGCTCTTCCGAGGCGGAGGAAATGCCGCGCATCCCGAGCAGCGTTGACCATTTTCCTTCATGCATGACGCCTTCGCCTTTCAGGAAAGCGTCTTCGCAGTGATCGAGAATCGGCAGGCCGAAGGATTTGGAATATTCGACGACATGGCGCATCAGTTCATGGTTCTGGATGCACTTGCCGTCATCGCTGACCGCGACCACGCCGGCGCTTTTCAGGCCGCCGATGCCGGCCATTTCCTCGCCTTTGAGCTCTTTCGTCATGCAGCCGGACGGGTAGACTCTGACCACGCCGTACAATTCAGTATGCCGGCGGATATATTCAATGGTTCCGGCGCTGTCGGCCGGGGGGCTGGTGTTCGGCATGGCGACAATGCCGGTAAAACCGCCCGCCGCCGCCGCCATGGTGCCGGTGGCGATTGTTTCCGCCGTGGTGTTGCCCGGCTGACGCAAATGCACATGCATGTCGGTGAATCCCGGCGCGACAACCAGTTTTTTCACTTTAATCACTTCCGGATTTTTAATTTTGCCGGGATCGACGATTCTCCCGTTGCTGACACCGATATCCATGACCGTGTCAATGCCCCTTGCCGGATCAACAACGCGGCCGCCTTTTAATATGTAACTGTTTTTTTCTGTCATTTTTTCAAACACCCCGCTACAAGGAACAATACCGCCATGCGGACGGCAAGCCCGTTGGTAACCTGTTCAAGGATCACGGATTGAGGGCCGTCGGCCAATGCCGAATCCAGCTCAACGTCACGATTAATCGGGCCGGGATGCATAATCAGGGCATCCGGGTTCAGATATTTGGCATTCTCCATATTCAGCCCGAAGAAACGGGCATATTCGTTGGTGCTGGGAAAGAATCCGGCGCGCTGTCTTTCATGCTGAATCCGGAGCAGATTAATGACGTCGGCTCCGACCATGGCGTCTTTCAGGTTATGGCAGACCCGCACCCCGATCTGCTCGAAGTCGCGCGGAACCAGCGTGGACGGGCCGGCGAGGGTCACATTGGCGCCGAGCTTGATCAGGCCCCAGATGTCGCTGCGGGCCACGCGGCTGTGCAGAATATCGCCGACAATCGAAACATTCAGCCCGGCGATACGCCCCTTTTTCTGGCGGATGGTGAACAGGTCCAGCAGCGCCTGGGTCGGGTGGCCGTGTGCGCCGTCACCGGCATTGATGACGCCGCTGCTGATATTTTTGGCGATAAAATTCTGTGCCCCGGCGCATGAGTGGCGCATCACGATCAGGTCGGCCTGAAGCGCTTCGATGTTCCTGACGGTGTCCAGCAGGGTCTCGCCCTTCTGGAGACTGCTGGAACTGGCGGTCATGTTGATGATGTCGGCGCTCAGGCGCTGTTCCGCCAGCTCAAACGACACCCTGGTCCGGGTGCTGGGCTCGACAAAAAAGTTCACCACGGTTTTGCCGCGCAGCGCCGGCACTTTTTTAAGATTCCGCTCCGAAACTTTCTTGAACTCCTCGGCCGTGTCAAGAATCAGGACAATCTCTTCCGGAGTCAAGTCATAGAGGCTCAGCAAATCTTTTCTTGTCCAGTTTACTTCCATCTCATTCGCCTTTTGTTGGGTTTGACCAGTCAATTTCGTAGATGCCGTCAGAACCGTCAGTTTCTTTAAATTCAACGAGAATCTTTTTCCCGTCTTCCGGTATGATGTTCATCCCGGCGTAATCGGCCCGGATCGGAAATTCCCGGCTGCCCCGGTCAACGACAACGGCAAGGCGGATCAGCGACGGCCTGCCGTAGCAGGTGATCGCATCCAGTGCCGCCCGGATTGTCCGGCCGGAGGAAAGCACATCGTCGGTAAGAATTACCGCCTGGTCATTCATATCGAACGGAATATCTGTTTCCCGGATTACCGGCAGGGTCGCCCGCATGCCGATATCGTCCCGATACATTGAAGTGTCGAGCATGGCAAACTCCGGCTTGAATCCGGTTTTGCGGGTGATCTTCTCAATCAGCCGCCGGGCAAATGGCACGCCGCGCTGCTGAATGCCGATAAACGCGAAATCCATCCCGCCTTTCCGGGAAAATTCAGCAATGATTGCGTCTGCAACCCCTTCGATTGCTTCGTCCATTTTGCGGCTGTTGCATAAACGTCTTTTAGAAGGCATAGATATTCTCTGAATAAGTTCTTAAGTTTGTAAAAAATAACGCATCTATTTTAACTTTCCAATACCAGTTTTTTTGTTTTTTCA
>CAIJKT010001123.1 GCA_903821255.1 uncultured Lentisphaeria bacterium
ATCAGCAAACCGGGTGGTATTGGTATTGATCCGGAAACTCAATTGACCGAGTGTGCGGCTGGCCGTGGCATTGCCTATCCAGTCGCCGGTGCCGTTGACGTATGCCGGATGGACATTCTGCTCCGTCAGGAACATGAACGCGGTTGCCGGGTTGAAGTCGTTGTCACCGAATGCCGCCAGTATCATATCGTCAGGGATCGGGTGAGCGGTCAGAACGGCGGCGCCGCTGGTCCAGACGACATCGTAAAACTCGGCGCAGATGATTACGGTTTCATCGAACAGCAGCCGGAAGTAGTCTTTGGCCTGAATGATTGCGCCGTATGCGTTGATCTGGCGACCGGTGGCCGCGTCTATTTTTATCGGAATGCGTTTGAAATCTGACATTATTAAGCCCTCGTTTATAAGTGCGGGGGCTTGTCAACATGGAAAGCGGGAAACGGTATTACAGCATTACGGTAAAACCGGAAAACTGATGGACAGGATTATAATTTAACTGCCGGCGATGAATTCAAAACCGCCGTCAACTGCAAAATCTAAAGATATAACTGTCGCGCCGCGTATTCCCCATGACCATGATTTGGAACTATTACCGGACGGGATTGTATCAATTTGTCCGAATGGCCCGGCGATATATAATTCATCGCCAGTTGTTTTTGCAGTAAAAGAGCCAAATTGCTTGAGCTGTATTGCTGCCGTATTCAGCTCATTATAATACGTAACTCCATAACTTCCTGACACTGGAGCATAAAAATCTATATTGCAAAGCAATTCCCCAATGTCCGGAACTGACATATTAATATCTGACACATAACGACGCATTACATCGTCGTACGGACCGTCCCATCCAATGGCATAGTGTATTAACAACAGAGGATCGCTATATACGGATTCCGCGTTTTCAGTCCAGTCGTTATTCCATCCTGTATTTATATGTCCGGTGCGATAAAATGACCTGGCGGTGAAACTGAATTCATCGGACGTTCTTATTACTTTTGTGAGTTTATTCAATATCAAATACTGCTGATAAATCCATTTATACCATAATTCAGGAGTATTTTTCTCATTGTAATTAAATTTTTCCGATGCGTTAATGGCAGTCAGAATATCGGTATAGGTAATATCATGCGATTGAACCGGAGTATGCGACCAGGCAAAACCGTCGAACGGAAAACTAATTTCCTGCGGCAGCCGGTTGCTTATGCGCTCCGGATTTAGAAAATTGGGTAGCATTAGCAAAATTGCGGTTTGAATAGAGGATTTAATCGTATCCAGACTGCACAATAAAATATCCTCGCCGATTTCCTGCACTGGCGGATACGGGAAATACTGCACCATTACCGACAAACGCTCATTGATCGCATGAATCAATGACAGCAACAGATCATTGCCGGAAACAAGTTTAATCGTATTTTCGCTGGTCCAGTCTGCGTAATCTGTCCATCCTGCCATGATTAACCTGCCTTTCCGGTGATGGTATATTCTCCATCCTGCCAGCGCTGGACATAAGTTAATACGTTATCTGCCACCGTGTAGGATCCAATTTCTTTTATATCTTCTCCACGGACTTCAGTTGGCAACGTTTCGCCATTTTTTAATTCAGCGGTCAAGGTTCCGGAAGTATTTTTAGTATAAATCCATATTTTCCCTGATGTGCTAAACGTGAATTCAACTACCGCCACCGATAAACGTGCATTGCCCAGCTTGACATACCCGGCTACGGTGTTAACAGGGAGAGCGCCATCAATTACCTTAATTTTGTGAATCGCCGTTTCACCGTCTTTTGTAGATGTGTCGATAAGTTTGAAATAACCGTTATATTCATTGCTGGACCCGCTTCCGCCTGCCTGAGAGTGGACGCGGATGCCGCTGCCGGTGTCTTCGATGATCGTATTCTCGCCGGCAAGCACCTTGTTTCTGCCGATCATCTCGAACAGGTATTTGCAGCAG
>CAIJKT010001124.1 GCA_903821255.1 uncultured Lentisphaeria bacterium
AGTATCTAAGGAGTCGTTCAAAAATAACTGGCATTTTCTACTGTGGTCTCCGGGGAACTTCCAGTTCCGCCGCTTCGTTACAAAGCGCCGCAGTTTTGCTCCTCACCGGCGAAACCGGAATTTCTCCCGGATACCTGCGTATGTATAAAAATACCACTTATTTCTTCACAACTCCTAACGGCGATCAATAAAACTATTTCAGAAGCAATGTTTCCCTCCTCCCGTATTCCATCGCGCCGACGTCAGGCTTTCCGTCTGACGGCGGCATGGAATCTTTTAGTTCAGACGCAAGCTCCGCGGCGGCGTTAATGCATGGGCTGCCGGCCTCCAGTACGAAATTACGGCAAATACGGTCGAAATGTTCCTCGAACAGCGAAGCATAATTCCCGGCGAGAATGTCTTCACGCTTCATATAGGAAAGCTCATCCAATTTCAGGGTAGAAACGTTAATTCCGGGATTTTTTAGAATTGCCAGTTTAGGATCGGCAAAAACGCTGTGCTGATCAATCCCGACTTTCTGCTGCAATTCTGCAAGGGTTTTAATCTCAGTACCGCCGAAAAAGCCCATTCCTACATATTTATCTCCGGTTGCCCAGTAAACATTGAAGTCGAATCTCGGCCCCTTGCTAAAAGGGAAATAGGAAAAATTCTGCGGGTCTTTACGGTGCCAGGCATGAAAACGTCCGAATCGGTACCAGTTATTATGGAAAATGTTATTATCGCAATGAACGTTCTCCCCTGCAAAAACATAAGGATTGTCACATACCGCATTGGAAAAGACGCAGGTATTGTGATAGAAATAAGTTTTCCCTTTTACTTCGCTGACATTCTGTCCGCCGGTTTTCAGCATGCTGTTTGCCGCATAGAAAATATTCCGGTAAATGTAAACCGGTCCGTTCTCAATAAAGCTTACGCCGATTCCCTGCAAATCAATATGATGGAAAATATTATTATAAATGAATACGTTCAACTTAAAATCTGGCGGCATGTTTTTAACCTCGGTGCAGTTGATGCTGCCGGACAGCGCATAGGAGATAATATTGTTATAGATTTCAACGCCGGGCGACGCCGGACGCAGCGCAAGATAGAATCCGGAAATTACATTGCGGCATACTTTTCCGCCGGATGATTTCAGATTGTCCAGATTGACCGCATTTGACCATAGCAGCGTTCCTTTACAATCATCGTACCAGTAACGTTCATACATCCCGCGCTGGCGGATGACATTGTCCGCAATGATAATATCTTTGCAGTTCTGTGCCAGGATTGCGTAATAATTGTTTTCCAGAATGCAGTTCTCAATGGCGCAGTCAGCCGCATTTTTCAAGACAATCGCATAACCGCTGGAGTATTGCAATACCAGACCGTGCAGAACGACATTTGAGGCGTTAATCTGAATCAGATTGAACAGTACCGGAATATTATAAACATGCTTTTCCGGATTGTCCTCTTTGGCGCTCCAGACATAGAGTTCACCCTCCTTTTCCTTGTACATGAACCGGCCGGGAATGCGAATATCCGGTTTGACCCATACCGGCGGTAATAAGCCTTTAGTCAACATCGGGTTCAGGTCATCCCAATCCATATATTCACCGAAAACCATGGTACCGCCCAGATCGTCCGACCTGGAGTTTTTTTCCGCGTATTTTTTGTCATGACGGTTCCTGTAGCCGCGTAGCAACTCTCCGTCTTCATAGACCATCAGCGGCGCGTATGACACCCCGCCGGAATAGCTCATGAACTGCTTGCCGGACGGACGCTGATTCGGCCAGCGGTAAAGCGTCCTGAAAATTTTATCCTTCACCTGTTCCCATTTATGGTTTTCGTCGGCAAACGTGCGGTCGGATCCGTCAATCACCGGAGGATTCTTCGGGTCAAAAGCTTCCACTCTGATTGACGGAGTATTAATTACAACGGATTCACGATATACGCCTTCTTTTATCCGGATGATATCGCCTGATTGCGCGACGGCAACCGCTTTAGTTATGTCGGCATATTCCCCCTCACTTTTACCGACAATTATCTCCTTGCCAGCCGCATTAAACGTCGCAGCATAAATGGCGGTTGCGACAATTATCCCAATGTTTGATTTTATCATATTCAACGCTCCTTTTCGCGTATTTACTATGGATTATTCGCTGGATCACTGGCCCAGAATCTTGCTTTCTGCGCGGTAAACGCATTGCTGGCTTCCCATTGAGTGTAGGGTAGATAAGCTTTATATGGCTCCGCATGATTGTCATAGTACAGCACGTTTGCCTGCCTGCTGTGGGGATACGGGATCCTGGTGTAATACGCGTGGGTCTGGGAACCGTATACCGCATCGCTTCCTTCCGTGGCACGAATTACTCCGGACGGCTTTTTAATTCTGGTAAGCTTCGCCCAGCACCGGTATGCGGAAGTGTAATAATTGATTCCTGTGGTCGTATATGTCTGGGAGGGAGTACTCATGCAGAAAGCAGCGTCATCCGCAGAGTCTCCGAGATTGTTAAAACCGTACGCGAGAGACGGACAGACAAAAAGATTAGTCACTTTCCATGGCTGTCCTTTCATCCCCATATAATAATAAGCAATATACTGCCACCACTTGGATATCGGATTCGGAGCCGCGGTGCTTTCTCCGTTTAAATATAAAATCTCAAGATCCTGACTTTCGCTGCTGTAAGTTGACAAACCGATTCCAACCTGCTTGATATTGCTGAGACATTGCGTTGCCTGGGCCTTGCCGCGCGCTTTGTTCAGCGCCGGCAGCATCATTGCAGCAAGAATTGCAATGATGGCTATCACCACAAGGAGCTCAATAAGCGTGAAGCACGTTTTTGCTGGATTGATTCTGTTTTGATTCCGATTCATTTTCATACCTTCTGTTAAATTTTAGTTTTCTGGAACAAAAAATCAGTTTGCCGCTAATTCAACCTCTGCCGTTACCTTTTTCCTCCTGACATCCTTTCTGGTTAAAACATATTTATTATCTTCAAAAAAATCTTTTGCCAGCTTTTCCAGCGGAGCTCCAGCCGGTGCGGCCAGGATTGCCGAAAACGTCTGGCAGACAATCTGTCCCGGACTTACTACCGGCTTGAAGCTTTTAGCTCCAAAAACTCCGTCCTGCGGCGAAAAACCCTCTTCCAGCAGTTCCAGAGTTTGAATATCCCTGATTTCATATAGTTTATCGCCTGTCTTCACCTGATTATAACTATCAAAAAAATATCGGATATGACCGGAATGTCTTGATTTCAGTGAAATCTCTCCGCCATAAGGCAGTATCCAGACCGGACGCGAATGAATAATTTCACCATTCATCATATTCATGGCTTTCATCAGATTATACACCCCTTTTACGCCAATTGGATATTCAGCTTCTTTCAGGCCATGCTGAATTGAAAATTCGACGCAGAATCCGTAACGCCCGCCGCTGTTAGCCTGATACAGCAGATTATGAGCATTATATTCATCCGGCTCCGCCCAGCACATATGGATGGCTTCCACACCAAAATATTTAGCGATGTCATTAGCGTGAGGATAAGCATTATAAATCAGCGGTTTATCTGCCTGCAGAGAATGAAAGTCCACAATTACATTGGCATTCATGCATATTTCGTTCCACAGCCATGCGGTGATTTCCCCGGCTACGCCAGTTTTCTCTTCACGGTTCCACAGCCGGTTCATATTGTACATCGTTCTGACGCCGTCCTCCCGTCCCAGTCTGAACACGCAATAATTATGCCGGGAAATCGAATAATAATAATTTCCCAGTTTGGACAGATCCTCGCTTTCCGGATAAATTTCGTAATCCGCTTCCAGGGCCAGCGGATTGGCGCATGGACAGAGATATAGTGTGCCGTTAAAGCTGTCCGGTGAAATTTCCTCCATTACCTGCGTCAGGATATTGGGTCCGCTATGTTCCATGCCGTGCTGGCCGGCAATAAAAGTCAGTGCAGGCCCCGCCCCGCGACCAGTTATTCTGCAATAAGTAACCTGAAATTCTTTACCCTTTAATGTTCGGAATTTTTTACTGACTATTTCTTTCCCAGGCATTTTCACCTCTTTTATTTTTTGTGACTGCAAATTCGCAAAACACCGCGAACTGATTTCTTTTAAATAAATCAGTACGTCTGAGCTCCAAGACGGCAATGCATTTTATCCTCCGCCTCACGCACACTGTAATACGTCTGAATACTTTTTTCAATAAGACCGGTAAAAGTCTCAAAATCATATTTATTATCAATCATGTCATGAAATAAAGTATATAATGTAAGGTTAATGTCCTGCTCCAGTGCATTGTTCAACAGTAAATTGGGTAAATCATTAACAAAGATATCATCCCGGTAGTTATGTGTATCCAGTGTATCCGGAACCAAGGATTTCATTATTGGCAGCCCCCATTTGCTGGTCGCGATTATCTTTTGTATTTCGTATGACAGAAACGCTTCGGCTACTTCAAAGGCGGCGTCTGGATCTGATGTCCGGTTGGAAACTGCCAGGAATTCCCCTGTCGCCGGAATCGCCCGGTCCGGGATGGCAGGAAGCGGAAGAATATCCCATTTAAAACTTGCATCCCGGAAATCATTCAACCTTTGACGGCAGGTCCAGGTAAAAAGAACATTCCCGTCCATAAAATTGTTGCCTGTTCTGTCCATTGCATCGCCAAACAGTTGATTAAAAATCCCTAATCTCGCTCTCAAGCATGAAATATCCATAGAGGCTCCCATGCTTGGGCAAGAGAAAACAAAATAACGGAGCATGGCTTCAGCCAGTCCGTCTGCCGCAAAATGCGTATCCGGAGTTTGCGCAACCGCTTCTTTCAGCGCTAGAAAGTCTTCAAGCTTAAAATCATACGGAGAATCAAACCGCCTATAGCGTGACAGCAGTTCTTTATTATACAATATCACAATCGGCGAAATCAAAACCGGCAATCCGTAATAAAGCTGATGATCTCTATGAATATCAAACGCACAATTAAAATAGTTGCCTTCATGCAGATATTTGTTTATCAAACCGGACGGAAACGGTTTAACATACTTGCTGTAAGAAAGCCGGAACGTAGCCACTGTCCTGACAATATCATAACCTTCATCAAAAAAATTCATCCCATCAGAAATCTGCTCCGTATTGATTTCTATCTTTCGTTGAGGAAACTTTCTTTTCAATTCCGCTGCAATCTGTTCTATCACGGATTCATCCAAAACAGTCCTACCCAAAAATATCCGCAACGGCTTGCTCTGTGCCTTATTGACAAATGATCCCAGCCGCGGCACCCGGATTATTATATTGCGGTCACGCAACAGGTTCAGTACCTTCCCGGCAGTTACCGGAGTCGTTCCGTATATCTTTGCAATATCCTGCTCTGATGGTAATTTATCAGTATAAACGCCACTGGCGATTTCCACCTGTAAATTATCGGCTATTGCTTCTGTTTTAGTTTGTACCATACTTCATCAACCTCTGCTATATTGTACCATATTGCATATATTATACATTTTTATTTTCAATTATGCAATACCTGAAACGTATTTTTTAATAAAATAGATTTTTAAAATGATTCCGTCTGACGTAATCCAACGGCGAAATGCTTTATCTGTTTTTATTTCGCAAAAAGCTAATTTAAGTGTTTAATTGATAGCCATTAACACAATATTTAATTGACAAAATCACTA
>CAIJKT010001125.1 GCA_903821255.1 uncultured Lentisphaeria bacterium
CCGCCACCTTGTATGGACCTTCCTTCAGTAGCTTTTCCGCTTCCTGTACCAGTTCCGGCGCTACTCCGGCAGCTTTCGCTGCGGACACAACCTCTGCCAGTTTCCGCATATATTTCAAACAATAATTTCATTTTGATATTACTTGCTTGTCCTGTCCTGGAGTTGCATAATCAGTGTAGCGGCTTTATCACGCGTCGCGTCCGCCATAGAAGTGTCATGAGCATGGGATACCGCCACCTTGTATGGACCTTCCTTCAGTAGCTTTTCCGCTTCCTGTACCAGTTCCGGCGCTACTCCGGCAGCTTTCGCTGCGGACACAACCTCTGCCAGTTTCCGCATATATTTCAAATCGGTACTGCCGATGCGGAGACATTCAAACCGCACGGAGGTAATGCAGTCGTCGAATGAGCGGTACGCCACGCCGCCGTCAGCATGGGTTTTCCATGAACCGGCGCCATAGTATCCGCCGGGTCCGGCAATCAGGAAAAACAACGCAACCGTATCTGCGCCATATGTAAGCCCGGTCCAGGCATGACGCCGGTAATAGCGGTATAATTCCGCCCGCATATTGGTGTCGCAATAATAAAACCAGACGTGCTTTTGCGCAACGTTCAACCGTTCCCAGAATTTCAAGTATTCAGGAAGTTCCAGATAAGAGCCCCAGAAACACCAGTCGTCAACATACGGCAGAATTTTCTCCAGGCTGTCTATCGGCTGCATGCTGGCGCCGAGAGTCAGTTGCAGCCGCATTTGCGGCACAGCTTCTTTGGCCAGTCGGCAGGTTTCAATTACCGCCGCATCATCAGTCCGGTGCGGTTCGTCCCATACCTCCACGGTATAATCAGACTCGGCTACTCCGTTGCGCCGCATAACATCCGCCATCCCGCGAAGCCAGCTTTGCCAGGCGCACTTCCACCCCGGCGAACCATATTTGAATTTGTTTTTGGCATGTTCGTTCATAAAGACATTGTATGCGGAAAAACCGATCATGAATTTGATCTCTTTCTCAACTCCGTATTTCTGCGCCCAGTCACGGTAGTTCTTAAGTGTTTTATCTACTTTCGGCAAACTGGCGTCAACCAGTGAACCGTCGGCATTGAACTTGAAATCGAAATACCAGGGGGACAACTGGAAAATACGGATATCATGTTCAATCATCGCTTTAAAAAATTGCTCATTTCCGGCCTCGCGGAACAGCATCAGCGGAACTGCCGGTTTTTCCGGCAGTTCAATCGGCTGAACTTCCAGTTCCAGCGGCATATCCAGCATCGGCCCTTCATATTTCCAGCCCTGCTTCAGGACATATTGCGCCGGTTCGTTCAGCGGGATAACCCGGATAAATCCATTGTATTTGCCGGGCTTTACTCCGCGACAGTCGAACATTGCCCAAACCATCCCGGATTCCTTCGGCGGAACCAATACTGTATAGGAAGAATCCATCGGAACCAGCGGGTCAAAACGCTGCCCGTGCTTCGCCCCATCGCCGTCTTTCACCCGGACGCCGCGCAACAGCGTAATCTTGCCGGCAGGAAAATCGCTCCCGCCAGGGCCGTTCAAGCCCGGCTGTTCGATGCCGTCATCGAGCTTTTTGTAAATGATCACCCGGTATTCTTCCGGAAGACTGGTCAAATTGGTCACTGCCAGCGGCAGCGGTTTAAATTCATTAACGGCGCTCCGTGCTGAAATCTTCTCCTGCGGACTGGTAATCTCCTCCGGCAACAGCGGAATCGCCGGGTCAGTAACCGGAGAAATGGCGGACAGCACAAATTTGCGGTCTCCCGCCTTGAGGTATTTTATCTGTTTTTTAAGTTTTTCGGCACGATAATAAATACTTTCCATCGCGGCGGACGGCAACCCCGGTTTATTCATCTTTTGCAAGCCGTCCAACTCGGCCATCGCGCTCTTCCGTCCATCGTTTTCCGGCAAGACCGCGAGTTCGGCCGCAATAACTTTCAGTGCGGCGTCACTCCAGGCATTGAAGGAGCCGATTACCAGTTTGCCGAAATTCTTCCGGTTATGAAAATTACCGTCGCACCACGACCAGGTGGAAAGCTCCTTTACTGGAGTACGCTGCCGTCCGACATTAAATCCGACAAGCGTGCCATTCGCGGGGGCGGCATCCCAGCCCAATAACGCAAACGGGATTTTCACTTCCGCAGTCCAGCCATCCGTCGTCTTGTCTACTTTTTCCTCCCATTCGCCATAACGTTTGACATCGGTACTGACGCCGAATCCCATCCAGCGCCCGCCGCCCGCAGCAACCACAAATTGACTCAAATTGCGGTCGGCGGCAACCGGATCAAAGAATATTTCAACGACATCATCTTTCCAGACATTCTGACCTTCGCCGGTAACCTCTGCATGAAGCTTGTCCACCGCCGGTTCCTGACATTTAATGCCCAGCCAGAGAGCATTGTCCGCCGTCAGGGCCATCACTTCGGTACCGGCTTTCGCCGGTTTGCCGGAGGTAATCCCGGTAAATCCACCGGCCTTCAACGCGCTGCTCCAGGCCGGGTCATCCAGTTTGCCGTCAAGCTTCGGAGCCGAAGCCTGGCTTGCGGCTTCAATTATTTTTTTTTGCAGGGATTTATCTTCCGTTGCCGCCGGTCCGGCAATTCCAGCCCCCAGCGCATCGGTCTGCTCTTCAATATTTGCCTTGTCAATCAGCAGATATTCGCCGGGACTGTCCGGCAGGTCTTTATCCGCCTCGCTGCCCCATATGGAAATATAGAGTGCCGCCCGTTTGGCGTCAGAACCGGTCTTGAAAGTTCCCTTATAGCAGACCCAGTCCGGCTGAACTCGCAACTCCCCGACTGTTGATTTGATGCTTTTCCTGTCTTTGTAGTAATCACCGCCAACCCACTCCTGGGCATGAATAAATGCCCGCTTAGCCGAGCCTTTCAACTCAACGGAAAACCGGTAGGTCGTGTTAGGTTTGGCGATAAAGCCGGCGACGCCTTTTTCGCCGCCGATTACAACGCCGCAATTGACGTTTTTCTGACCGGCTTTGTTTACGAGATAGCTGATGATTTCCAGCCTGGCGCATTTGTTCCAGGTCAGGTCTTCGGTGAATTGGGAGAATTTATAGCAATCCGCCTTGCCTTCCATGCGGAATTCCGGAGCCAGCGCCGAATCAACTTCGCTGTTCTGAATCAGATTCCCGGCCCAACCGGCTGTCATCGATAATATTATCCCGCAAATTACGCTTCGCTTAATAATGTCTTTCATGCCTGCGCTTCCTTGTGTGTCTTGGAAATTTACGGATTTCTGGTATTGAATGCCGTGGTGTTACCGTTAAAAGTGATATCACTCATCTTCGGCGATCCGACATGACCGTCAGCGCATACAACATTGGCTTGTCTGTTATGCCTGAAATCAAAAGCGTTAATATCGTTATCCGGACTCAAGTTCCAGCATTCGAACCGGTAATAGCCATTCGCCACAAGCGGAGTTGCGCCTTTGCCAAAGGTATCGGTAAACATAATCAACTTACTGGGTCGTTTTATTTGTTTCGTTGACGGAATAAACCGCGGACCGGTGCCAAACACCCCTAAGCAGCCATTATAGGCATAATCTATGCTGCCTGTCCCGGCATATCCTACCTGTTGTGACGGACAATCAACCACAGTATTCAGCCAGTAATCCCCGACATTATATTTTATGTTAAGGTATCCACTTTTAGGGCCGCCAGTCTTACCGCCGCCCGCAAAATACCACTCCTGATACCAGGTATGCCCGTCTGCAAGAGAGGTCGGCGGGAAGACTTCTCTATTGTCCTGTGTGTAAAACATCATTCCAACGCCGATTTGTTTCAAGTTGCCGATACAACGCGTCGCCCTGCCTTTTTCGCGCGCCTTGCTCAGCGCCGGCAGCAGCATTGCAGCCAGAATCGCAATGATGGCGATCACCACGAGGAGTTCTATGAGTGTGAAATTATGTCCTGCTTTAGATTTTAATTTGCACATTCCTGAATTTTCCGGACGGCATCCGCCTGGTGACACGACCGCTCGAAACATGTTGCTTTCCATTTTTTTCCCCTTTGATTAGTTGTAAAATTGTAAGAATATCTGCCAATTCATTATCTCAATTCTGCAATCCGGTCTCCCGGATGACAAGATGCGTCGGCACCTTGATGATATGCAGACAATTATCATTATTTTCAATCTGCGCTATGATCAGTTCCGCGGCCCGGCGCGCCACTTCGTCTTTCGGAAAATCCACCGAAGTAATGATCGGATGTTCATACGGAACCATGCCGTAGCCTTCCAGATTGTCATAGCTGACCAGTTGCACATCCCTGCCCGGAACCATGCCGTTTTCGTGCATGGCGTCGATCAGGCCGAACGTAATGAAGTCACTGGTGCAGAAAATGAATTTGCCGCGGCAGTCGGGCAGAAACTTACGCCCGGTACGGTAACCGCTCATCCGTCCATTATCGCCAATCTGCAAATCCACATTGATTATGTCAATTTTGTTCCGGGCGATGCCTGCGGATTCGGCCTGCCGGACAAATTCACGCACCCTTGCGTCGGCATTTAAATGCGGACTGGAAACAACTATCACGCCGGAAATTTTTTCCCGGTCAATCAGCCGTACCGTTTCCCGCATGCCGGTTGCCAGGTCAGGAATGACCTGATTGAACGGCCAGTCGCCGATAAATTCATTGCGGTAAACCGTCACCGGCCCTTTAAATGCCTCAAAAGACGGCAGGGTTTTCTCGTCAATATAGCTGCTGTTGACCAGCAGTCCGTCAAGTCCCTGCAATGCTTTTTCCGCCAGCTCGCGCTTAATCAAATCCTGATAGGGAATAATCTTTACCGTGCAGTTCTTTTTCCTGAAACCGGCCAGGCAGTTATCGACCAGCACGCCAAAAGCGGCATGGACGCCCGGATCAATGTCATGGGTAATGATTTCACAGTAGCCGATATTCAATGAACGTGAGACGCCGGCTGCCCCTTTGACGTAAGTGCCGCTGCCCTGCACCCGGTACAGGATATTTTCATCAACCAGCCGGTTCAGGGCGCGATTCGCGGTCAGCATGGATACTTTATAGCGTTTGGAAATATCCCGTGATGACATGATCGGAGAACCATGGACCAGTTTCTTCTGCGCAATTTCAGTGCGGATGCTTTCCGCTATATCCTGACTGCGTATCCTTCTTTCCAGCGCGACTTCCATAAATCCACCCAAGTTATATATCTGATTGCTTAGAATGATTATAACATATATACATAAATTTGTCAACACCTTAGATATAAAATTAGCAAAAAAGTTTTTTTACGTTCAAAAACAACCATTAACACAATTCAATGTTATATACAAGTGTTATACGTAAGCATTGTTTACATCACTCGTTAAACGGAATCTCCGGAATATCCCGGCGGCGGGTACCGCCGCTGCATGAACCTGTTTTTATTGATTTCGTTCGCAAAATTCTAATGCCTGAAAATCGTGCTATTTGAACTTATTGTCACCGTTCCGGTTGACAATTTTACTATATATAGATAATTGATTGTTAAATTTTTTAATGTTACCATTTTGTTTTTTTGTGGATAAAAAAGG
>CAIJKT010001126.1 GCA_903821255.1 uncultured Lentisphaeria bacterium
GTCTTTGACGTAGATGAAGTCGCGCGTCTGGTCGCCGTCGCCGAAAATGGTGATTTTCTCATTGGCCACGGCTTTCGCGGTAAAGATCGGCACGGCTGCGGCATAGGCGCTTTTCGGATCCTGGCGTGGCCCGAAGACGTTGAAGTAACGCATGCACGCGGTTTGCAGTCTGCCTTCCCTGGTGAACATATTGCAGTAGTATTCTCCGTCAAGTTTCGTGATGGCATACGGACTCTTGGGTTCGGGCAGCATTTCCTCGCGTTTGGGCACTACCGGATTGTCACCGTAAATTGCGGCGCTGGTGCTGAAACAGAGTTTTTTCACTCCGGCGGCAGCGGCCTCCTCCAGCACTATGAGCAGGCCCTTGACGTTAATATCCACACATTCAATGGGCTTGAACATTGATTCAGGAACGCTGATCATTGCCGCCAGATGGAAGACATAATCAACGCCTTTTACGGCTTCTCTCACGGCATTCCGGTCAAGGATATCGCCTTCAATGAATTCAACCTTGAAGGCGTCAAGGTTTTTGCGGTATCCGGAACGGAGATTATCCAATACCCTGACATCGGCCTTGCCCTGAAAATGCTCGACCAGATGACTTCCGATAAATCCGGCGCCGCCGGTAATTAAGACTTTCATTTTAATTAACCTTCTTTAATCTGTTTTCTTAAAATCTCATCGCTGAAACTTAATTCCGATATTTGTAAAAAAGTAATTTAGCTGCTGTAATCGTATTCTTCAAGGTAGTTTGCCAATTTTGGCACATCAAAAGGAATTCCGCCGTTCCGGATGGATTCAGCGCCGAGGCAGCCGGTGGCCACGCTGTAACGCGCCGCCTGCGGCGATGAGTTGGGTTTGCCTTCGCCGCGCAGAACCGCGAAGAAACTTCTGACGATGGCCGGATCTGAACCGCCGTGTCCGCCTTTGCCCGGCGGGGTCCGGAAAGTGGCGTCGCCGCTAAGCCTGAATGCATCAATTCTCCTGTCGTCCCAGAGCTCGATGGTGGTGTCTTCATGGTGATCACCGTAATTCTCCAGACGGCCTTTAGTGCCGATGACGGTGTAGTTACGGCAGGAATCCGGGGTGTAATGGCACTGCATATAGGTGGCGAAAACGCCGTTGGCAAGCTGCATGTTGATCATATTCAGGTCTTCCACGTCAACCACCGGGTTGAAGCCTTTCTGTGCCAGCGGCGGCCAGTTGGAGGTGTTGAACGTTGTTTCAACCGGGATATCCGGATTTTTTTCGCGTTTAGGCAGGTCGCCGTAAACGGTCAGGCCGCCCATGCCGTTGACTCTTCTGGTATAAGAGCCGGCCAGCCAGTGAATGACGTCAATGTCATGTGCGCCTTTCTGCAGCAGGAGACTGTTGGCGCATTTCCTGTCGGCGTGCCAGTCGTGGAAATAGGCGTCGCCGCCGTAGCTGATGAAATGGCGGCACCAGATCGCTTTTACCTGGCCGATGACTCCGCTGTCAATAAGTTCTTTCATTTTAAGTACAAACGACATGTAGCGCATGTTATGGCCGAGCACCAGTTTGGCTTTGTTCTCATAAGCGGCGCGCAGGATGCGGTCGGCCCCGTCGACGGTAATGGCAATCGGTTTTTCCAGGTAGACCCCGACTCCATGCTCAAGCGCGAACGCAGCCTGTTCTTCGTGACAGAA
>CAIJKT010001127.1 GCA_903821255.1 uncultured Lentisphaeria bacterium
AACCGCGGACAGGGAATTTTCGGAAAATACGCGTCGGAGATGCCCCACCGGGCGAAGTTTACCGCGGTAGTCGAACCGGACAGTGAAAAACGCGAACTTTTCGCGGCAACTCATAAGGTTCCCGCGGAACGGGTGTTTGCCGACTATGCCGATTTTTTCAATGCCGACCTTAAAGACATTGAAGGCGTGGTGATCGCCACGCTTGAAGACCAGCGCATTCAGCCGGTGCTGAAGTCGATGGAGAAAGGCTATCACATTCTTGTGGAAAAGCCGCTGTGCACCAATGCCGCCGAGCTGATCAGGCTGTACGATGCGACTAAAGATTACGCAGGCATCCTGATTGTCTGTCACCAGATGCGGCTTACACCCATCTACCGCACGGTTAAAAACCTGATTGATTCAGGAAAATACGGCAAAATAGTCTGTATTCAGCATAGCGAAAATTTATCCTATTCGCACATGGCGCACTCTTTTGTCCGCGGCTTTTTCAATTCGTCACGGCTTACGCCCATGCTGCTGGCGAAATCCTGCCACGACATGGACATCCTGGCTCATCTCACCGGAGGCAAAGCCGGGAAAATTGCGTCCTTCGGCTCACTCAGCCATTTCCGCAAGGAAAACTGCCCGGCAGGAGCACCGGAATTCTGTCTGGACGGATGCCGGCATTATCATACTTGTCCCTACCATGTCCTGAAATTATATTTCGAACCGGACACGGATCCGGCATATCTGCGGCAGATGGGCGTGATCAAGGACAAAGATCAACTGCGGGAGCTGCTGCGGAAAAACCGTTTCGGCAGATGCGTTTTCCAGACGGATAATGATGTGGTGGACAACCAGACCGTCCAGATTGAATTTGAGTCGGACATCCATGTTTCATTCACAATGTGCGGACACAACGGCACCGAACGGCGCATGACTAAAATCAGCATGACCAACGGCGAAATCGAATATGACGGACTCAGTAATGCAATTAAAGTTCATTCATTCGAACCGCTGTTTGAAGAGACGATCAAGGTCCATACCGCCGGGACTCACGGCGGCGGTGATCGCGCCATCATGGACAACTTCATTGACGCAATCGAATCCGGCGATAAATCAATCCTGTTCACGCCGATAAAAGATTCGCTCGAAGGGCATCTGATGGTTTTTGCCGCCGAGGAATCCAGAGCCTCCGGCACAGTTGTCGGACTGAGGGAATACGAAGACAAAATACGCAAAGAGGCTTACACTTCTTAAATATCAGGTTTTGCAACCCGGATGAACACATTTTGTTTTTCACTTCAACATCCGCGGTATGTTTTTTGTCGTCAGGAGTCATCCAGCCAACGGTAGCCTTTTCAGGTATT
Organism: uncultured Lentisphaeria bacterium; assembly: GCA_903821255.1. The sequence continues at coordinate 1,350 of CAIJKT010001127.1, forward strand.
GCAGGATACCCACCATGTTGACGAAACTCTTCTGCAAAGCAAATGCTCGAATAGAGTTGAATTATGTCTGTTGTTCATCCGTCATCCGCAAATTCCTATTTTTGCATAGTGCGGCATAAATACTCCTTCAAATTTATCTATTTGTTTGCGGCATTTCTACCGGAGAGACCTGCCTGCCGTCACGGAAGAGAATATAGCCGTCCTGCTCCGGCACAAACCTTCCCCCGGCGGTCTTGTCGGCAATAAATTTATTAATCGGATTGAGAATATGATCTTCCCACTCAGTTCCATAGGTATAGGACAAATGTTTCTGATAATCCGATTTCAACCATAACTTCTGCGTTTTGATGTCATAAATGAAGATTTGAACACGCTTCAAAAAGGTACTATTTAAGCCGTTAAAATGGCCGACCATTTCGGGCATCCCCCAGCCGACATCACACAAAACTACGCATAACAGCAACTCGCCCGTGTCCTTTGGATCATGTTTTAGGCGGAGTTGATTTAACAACTCTTGAATGGTGGCCGCATCTTTGAGTTTCGGCGCAACCGGAATGGCAGATTCCATCTTTGTATCATATTCAAGATATTCAACATTTAGTCTCCCTTTTTTAGGGCATAGATTACTAAGACACCTCATAAGGTCCAGGCTAAAAAAAGAAACTCCACCATCATAGCCCTTGTTGTGGTCGTGCAAAGAATACTCATCATTAATGGCAATGACATAGTATATGTATTCGCATTTAGCAAATGACAAATCAGGATTTATTTTTACCTCGGAGGTCCGGCATCCGGCCAGTAAGACCAGCATAATAGACAGAGGAAGCAGTCTGTAAATTTGCGAACATTTAATCATACGCATAAACACCTCTTCTGATTTATTAATGTTAAACCCGCAAACGCCCTTATGGAGTCATCGTGGTCAAACTTTGGCTTTTGTATTTTCGTGCAATAATTCATTGATTTATCGTCTTTTTTTGATCAAGATTCTCTACAACCAGTCGGGATCGCCTGCCGCAATCAATTCGCTTTAACATGCTTTGTGTTCCGCGAAATGCAAGCCAAAAAACTTGGCGGATGCACAAACGGCAAAAACATATGCCCCGTTCCTATGGATTCAACGGATTAAAGTCCATTGCTACAATATGCGCCGTTCCTATGGAACTCGGCTATTGGGGGGGCCACGTACAACGGACTGAAGTCCATTGCTACAACATGGATCGCTCCGCCGGAGCTGCAAAATCCATCTTGTTCCAACGGCGAAGGCCATAGCTATTATTTTTTCAATCACTCATTTGAATGTTTTTGGAGACTGGATTCGTCAGTTCTTGTGCTAAATATTTTGACCGGACGAAGTATGTCAAAGATTTTATTTTGATCAAAAATCTCTGGATTTTCAATCATATTGCTTTTATCATCTATAATACTATTCTTCTCTTTTTCGCTTAATACATCTCTATTGATCATACCAAGCTTCTTGGCATTTTCTATATATTTCTCAGGATTCTCTCCTTGTTGACGCGCCGAATCAAACCATTTTTCGGCATCTTCCTTTTTGCCTTTAGTTAAATAGGCAAGCCCAACAATAATTTGAGCTTTTGCGAACCCATTTCTTGCTGATAAATAAATCATCTCAGCTCCCATATCACGGTTTTTGGGGACTCCTATTCCGTTACTATACATTTTGCCTAGTATAAATTGGGCAACTGCTTGATTTTTTTGAGAGGCTTTATGGAGATATTTTACAGCAATAGCGTAATTCTGGGGAACCACTTTGCCTTCTATATATAGAACTGCCAGACGAACTAGTGCAATAGGATTATCTTGCTCTGCGGCTTTACTTAACCATTCAACGGCCTTCTTGTAATCTTGTTCAACTCCAATCCCGGAATAAAAACACGCAGAAAGGTTTATTTGAGCGAGAGAAAGCCCTTGATTAGCAGCTTTTTTCAACCAGTTCACTCCCTGCTTTTTATCTTTAGCTATTCCTTCTCCTGCAAAATACATTTGACTGAGGTTATATTGTGCCTCAGAACAATTCTTTTGTGCTGCTTTTAAGTACCATTCAAAAGCCTTTTTTAAATCTTTATTTACCCCATCTCCGGAATACCACATAGTTCCGATATAAAATTGCGCTTCCCGGTCTCCACTTTCTGCGAGAGGTGTAAATTCGGAGAGAGCATGTTTAAATTGCCCTGCTTTATAATGCTTGTAAGCAGTTTCCAGTTGCGATTGACGAGAACTACATCCATATCCGCATAGCATTAATATTAATAACAGACATATTGTCTTCATTGAGGATTAATCCTTTATCTGGCCCGAACGGTGGCTGACCCCATATTTTTTATAGTTTTGTGCATAATCATCCATATATTACATCTAAAAATGATCTTTAAATCAATTTTTTACGGCAATAAAATCAATATAAGCTTTTTATTCATCTGTATATTGTTTAATTCCAGCTTCCCTGGCTGCACTCCGCAACCAGTCGGGACCGCCTGCCGCAATCAACTCGCTTTAACATGCTTTGTGTTCCACGAAATGCAAGCAGAAATTGTTCCAGCGGCGGATCTTGATTATAGTATAAAGCCGGTCATGCGAGTAAGCGTCCAGCCAGCCACATCTGTTGTTTTGTTTTCCGCCGAGTAAATTATCCATCAACAATAACCAGGAGGATATTTTAT
>CAIJKT010001128.1 GCA_903821255.1 uncultured Lentisphaeria bacterium
AGTGCTTCTAGGTCTTGACGTGGCAGCGTCAATGGCACATTTATGCAGATTTAAAGTTTCCCAGGCTTTGCCGCGATGAATGAATCCCAGTTCCCACGGCGAAATCATCGGGGACTCGCGAATGAATGCAGTGGAAAGATGTCCTGCCACAGCATTAGAAACATAAGCTGGATCAGTCGCCGCCTCAGTGTCGAGTCCGGCAACTCCTGAAGGATCAACCGGAGCTGGTACCAAATTATTCAAGTTATTTTGTGATCCCAAAGTTCCTGTCTTGGTTGCGTTATACTGAGCATACAAACGCAAGGCACCAGCAGGTACAGCACTTGATGCAACTGCTGTCTCAAGCTTAGTCCAGTCGCCCGGATTCAGATTCTGCCTGGGATCATTAGCCTGAAAGCCCATAAAACTATCACATGCGGTAGAACCAATTTCATTAGTTAAATACGTCAATTGCTTTGGGATTACCCATGCGGTAGAACTGCCTGTAGCGACAGAACTTGTCACGATACTTGAGCAATCAACATTTTGTCCATTATAGTTCAAAATAATTTTATTTACAGTCAACACAAGATTATTAATGTTAATATTAACCGGATCTACTCCTGCAACCGTATAATCACTAGATGTGGATGTATAAAAATTCGTCCACCCAACCGGCACAGCATATCTAGCCCCGGCACCAGGCCATTGTGCAGCCGGAATATTAATTGTTCCAATTTGACCAGGCAGATTTACTGTGGCCGGAGGTCCCACCGAACTTCCAGTAAAATCATAGGAAAGATCGTAATATACTGTAATAGTAGAAGCAGAGTATGCAGATAATCCATATATATCAATCAGTTCCGCGGCAGCATCAACGGATATAGTAATGTTAACTTTCGTATCTGTGGGTACGACAGCATCAACAGTTCGGCTGGCAAGTGCCCCAATTCTAATACCAAGTTCGTTGATATAAGGTGTTTTTTTATTTCCGGTAAATTTCGGACTGGTGGTTCCCCAGTTTGCAGGCGTAACATCAGAAGTTACAGCGACTGTAGCTGGCTTGCAATAATCCACCAGATTGGCGGCGATCTGCTGGCGGCGGTCTCTAACCGAAGCAAATGTTTCCTTAAAAGTAGCGTCATCATCAACCCATGTGTGATAAAAAAGACCAGCCCCAGCAGGTATTTCAACTGCCGGAAGACCAGAATCTTTCATGCCGAATGTTGCCAGCCATGGAAGACCATAGCCGTCAAAGTTCTCGTTTGTCCATATAGAACCACCGGCGGCTGGAGGCTTTTGAAAAATATTCATATTGGGAATGTTTCCGGTTCCGGCGCTTGACAGCAATATCTTACTATACAATGAAGCAGTATCAGGAAAATCGGTGTTCCAGTCTCTGGATAGATTAAAACGATGAAGCAGTTCATCCGAACTGACACTGCCAGTAGCGGCATCCCTTGTCAAAGTTATTTTGCCATCGACATTTTTATCTATCCAGAAAGCTTCCTGACTGTCTTTCGAATTACAGATAAACCATTTTTGAAAATTTCCTATAATCGGATCCGGAATGGCCGCTGTAGTGTCAAATTGCACAAGACCAGGAAGCGCTGGAACTACAGCCCCGTTACTATCCCCGTCAAAAAATCTTTTGAACATAAACTGATAATCGGTCCATTTTTCATCCAGTACGCCGGGATAAGGCTGAGCATTATAGCTGGAATAACAGAAGTTAAATCTTCTCACGATATCCTGGGTAATTGCCGCATTGACCGACATAAGATTAACTTCATTCGCGCTCGCCCCGATCCGCGGCTCAGTTGCCAGTCTTTCATCAATGCCAGGCGCTACCAGCTTAGCCGGATCAAGGTCGGCACGGTTGAGAATAAGATAAGCTATCCGCCCGATCAGGCGGGTATCGGATTTCAAATATATCCAATTTATTTTGGTCTGTGCTAACCACTGCGCTGAAGTAAAAGTAGTGTAATTGCCAAAAAAATCAGCATTGGAAAGCAAATCTGACTGGGCAACGGCAGAAACAGCGACGGGAAGAGTAGGCAGGAACGGAGGCGGAGGATATGTCGCGGAAT
>CAIJKT010001129.1 GCA_903821255.1 uncultured Lentisphaeria bacterium
GCAAAATAATTAAGGAACTGCATATACATGGGATATAAAGTGAAAATTCAAAAAGGCCAGCGTCCGACCAACCGCGCGTTCAAGGTGGTGATGCCCACCGCCATCGCGGAAGCCGTCAGAATGGAGAAAGGCGAGGATTTCGAGTGGCTGATCGAAGACAAAAACACGCTGGTATTATCCAGGTGCAATAAACTGACGCTCAGGGAAGCAAAGTTATGAAATGGAGAATGCGTGAATTGATGTACCCGCAGTTGTCATAATCGCCGGTATTGACGCAGCCGGGTGGTTCAAAGATATTAATCAAACCATCGTTTCAATTATAATTGAAACGAAAAACAGGAGAGGAGGAGAGTTGCATTTAAAGCCAGGGGAGTTTATCTGAAAAATCATTCATTAACGACTGAATCTGGAATGATTGCCCTGATGTCATCCGTCCGGCTTTTTCGGCATTCTGCACTAATCATTAAAAAAAAGGAGCGAAAGCAAATGAAGACTGAATCCGGTAAAAAAGCAATATGTCTCATCATAACATTGAGCGTGATACTGGGCTCAATGTTCATGTTCTCCCCGTCTGTTGAAGGCGGGACGATCAATCTGCCGTACAAATATCCCCGCACCAATCCCAATCTGCTGAGCAATCCGGCTTTCAATGGCAGCACAAGCTGGGTGTTGAACTCAGGACCGGTATACCAAAGTGCCGGGGGACACACCGCTGATGGTTCCGGCTGCATAAAATTCCCGGCAGGACAAGATACTTACTGCCAGTTGATATCAGAACTTATTTACAATTTTGAATACAATACCCCGTACACCATTTCATTTTATATGAAAACTCAGCATGAACCGGTTTATCTCCATGCCTGCCTGCACATGTATGACGTCAATGACGCCCGGACATATTCATATGACACCGGACGTCTTGCGGTCTCCACGACCGGGGAATGGCAGGAAGCGGTCTGCATTGTCAACATCACCGATCCGAATATAGTGAAAGTTAAAGTGGTGATTGAAGAAGTCAGTTCGGCTGCATATACCTCAGATTTTTTTGTTGATGATGTTTATTTCGGGAAAGCCATTTCCTTCGCGGAAGCGCCGGTTACTTCGCGGCAGACGTTCAGCGGTTCCAAAGTAACCATTGACGAACTGGGCAACTGGCGGGTATATGAATCAGGGACATGGAAAGATTTTTTTCCGTTCGGGCTGCAGCCTTATCTTGGCAGAACCCAGACCGAATACAATTCTTTGTCAAATCAGGGTTTCAACAGTGTGTTCGGATTGCAGGATAAAAGCCAGATTCAGATGGCGGCCAATGCCACCTCCAGCTATAATTCGATCGGTTTGCGTTCCGCGCTGCGTCTCAGCGCTTATGCCACGCCGGGCGATTCTTACTGGACGCTGACCAGACTGGCCAGTATAATAAACGACGTCAATTCCTCGCTCAGTGAAAACCTGCTGGGCTATTACTGGGACAACGAGGGGAACTGGACCACCTGGAGTCCGCTCTGGTTTGACATGGTCAGCACAATCAGGAATAACGACAGTAATCATCCGATTTATATAAACAACGGCTATCCGGCGGTTCAGCGGCTGTTCAGCAAACGCCTGAGCGATGTATGCGGCACTTATTACGGCCCGGCCGGGGCTGCGATGGAATCAGGCCCATATTGTTTTGATGTTCTGCAGTATCTGCAAAAACAGGATATTCCGGCATCCATCAACCAGATAAATAATGTTGAAAATACATCTTACGGGATGCGGATGCGTATTTATTACGGCCTGATAAACGGCGCCAAAGGGTTTATCTGGTGGGGAGACTCAGTGGCGCGCGCGGAAACTTGCTCGTGGTGGAACGATATTCAGTCTCTGCGCAGCGAAATAGACCGGATGCTGCTGGTCCTGAAACAGCCGCACTGGACAAGCTGGTCTGCGACCTGCTCCGACAGTTCGATTCTGTTCAATACCCGTGACTATCAGAGCAATGGTTATATGATCGTCATGAATCCGGGCAGTTCATCAATCCAGGCGATCTTCACCCTGAGCGGATATGCTGCCGCAAAAGTATATAACTATTTCGACAACTCGCTGGTCGCTGCCGTTGCAAGCAATCAGTTTACGGTAACGCTGCCGGCGCATTCCACCGCGGTTTACCGCCTGATCCCGGAAATAATGGTAAACGGCGGCATGGAAACCGCCGGTTCTCCAATTGCCGGTTGGATTACGGACGGACCGGGAATTATCAGCAGGGATAGCACTAAATATTCCGGCACGTCCTCCTGCAAGATTGTCAACACCGCGATTACCCAGGACACTTGCGTACTGCAGTATCTGCCCGCATTGAAGCCCGGCACGAATTACAGTTTCAGCGCGATGGTTAAATATGACAGCGTGGCGCGGGACACCTCAAGCGATTATAATGGAGTCATTGTTCAGCTTTATGCCGGAACAAATATGTTTTTCCCGCTGCCGGCGGAATCCGGGACCCGGGACTGGCATCCGGTTCAGCATTCATTTACCACGCCGTCAAACGGCACAACATGGTATGTGCGGCTGCGGCTGACTAAAGCTTCCGGAACGGTTTGGTTTGATAACGTGACGCTGCAGGAAGTTCCGTAGGCTGTAAATACAGTCTGCTGGAAACCCTTTCAGCGCATAAAGCAATGCCGGTCCGCAATTTTTGAATAAGCAAAGATTGCGAACCGGTAAATATATAAAAACAGAACGCATAGGAGTATTATGCAGGACAAAGCAAAGATTTATGAGATGGCGGAAGCTGCCGCCATGTGGATGGTGAAGAATCAAATCACAGACCGCCTTGACGCAAACCGCGGCCGGGTTCCGAAGTTCTACAACCCCGCGGACAACACAATCTCCTTCAGCCATAACTGGATGACCGGAGTTGCCTGCATGGGACTCCTCGCCTCATACAAGCGAACCGGCAAGCAGATATATCTTGAGGCGGCTGAACGCGCCGGGCGCTATATCGTTGCATTGCAGGTAATGGACCAGCGCGACGAGCGTTATTACGGCGTCATCCGTGAATTAACCCCTCAGTCGCTTGAGTATGCACCGCGCGATGCGACCAGTGCGGCATGGGCGCTGGTCTGGCTTTATGAAGCGACAAAGAATCCATTGTACCTTGACCGGGCCGTTTTGTTCGGCAACTGGCATCTCAGGAACGCCATGCATGACGGCTGGCCGCTTTACGCTCAATACATGGATCCGCAACTGGATAATTTTTATGCGAAAGGATCATTTCAATCCGGAACCGGACTGTTCTATTATGACCTGTTCATGGTATCGGGAGACCCGCGTTATATTGAATTCGGTTTGAAGCCCATTGCGGAAAATTACCGGGACCGTTTCTTTTATGACGACGGCATGGTGATTCTTGAAAGAGATATTTTCACCTGGGACATAAAAGCCGCCGCGGCTCAGGATCTGGTGGCTGAAGACATGCACCTCTACAATGATGATTTCGGCGCCGCGATGCTGCAGAAAGCCGCGGAATTGTTCAAGGACGAAAGCTTCCGGGATCAGGCGAGAAAATATGCGCACTGGCTGGCTGTTCATCAGGATGCCGACGGCGGTTATTTGAACGGCAATGTTCCGGCGGGAGTGCCGGTATCAATGATGTATTTCCATGACCTGGGATGCTATTACAAGGACGATCTGCTGCTGCAGGCGCGGGACAAAGCGCTTCAGAAACTGGCGGCGACGCAGTTTTCCGGAACGGGGGACAAAGGGCTCGACGGCGCTTTCCAGGGGGAACCGTGCGAGGATTTATCAACCGCCGGAGGACGGTACATGAATATCAGGTCAACCGCGTATGCTTTGATGGCATTATGGAAAATAGAGAGCGATATGCCGGGAATCTGGCTTGGCGCTCATAATGAACCGTTCGTGGATCCTCTGAGAAAAGGATGTCATAAACTGGTCTGGTAATTGTCCGATTGCCAAACAACCGTTTCCGCCAGGTGGAATCGCGCCTGGCGGAACTCGCAGGATCAGGACGATCTAAACCGCATCCCGGACGCCCCGCCAACAGCAGCAAATTCTTACCCGTTCCACTGAAAAAGCAAAGTTTTTTTTGAGTGAGGCCTTGACAATGCCGACAAGTGTCGTTATAATTTATTATTAACGACAAATGTCGGTATATGAGAGGAGAACTTATGAAGAAAGCAGAACTGCCAAAGTTGACGCCGCCGGAATTCGAGATCATGGATGCGGTATGGCGCGCCGGAGAAGTTACCGCCACCGAAATCCTGAATTCGGTAAATGCCGGAAAATCCAAGAAATTGAAACGGACCACGATTCAGGTGCAGGTGACCAGACTGGAGGAGAAAGGCTGGCTGACTCATCGTGAAGACGGCAATAAATTCCTGTTCAGCGCCACTGTGCCGCGCCGTGAGGCCTCGGCGGCAATCGTCCGCGACGTGAGCGAACGGGTGTTCGGCGGATCCTGCCTGGAGCTGGTGAAATCGCTGTTCTCCAGTTCTGATATTTCACCGGAGGAAATCAAAAAACTGCGCGAATTCATAGATACCTACGAGGAGTAATAACATGATCTTTTTAGATTTGCTTGCAAACGGGAATCTGACCAGGCTGCTGGCGGATTTGGCCGGACAACTGCTGGCGGTTTCAATTACAGGAATCGTCATCGTAAAACTCCTCAGCGGGAAACCCGCGCCGGTCCGCAGCCTGGCCGCCGCCGGGGCGCTCGCCTCCATGCTCTGCTTATTTGTGCTCTCGGCCGCCTTTCATGCTTCCGATATTGCATGGTATAAAGCCGACATTTCCCGGTTTTCGCCCAAGCCGGCCGCTCTGCCGGCAATTCCCGCGAAACCCGCGCCGATGACGGAAGCGGTTATTCCCGCAATGCCGGAGAATGTGCCGCCATTGCCGGACATCGGAATGGAGAATGCCGTTACCGCGAAACCCGCGCTGACGGCGGCGATCAAAACCGCGCCGGCCAAAACCTTTCAGGTAAAAGCCATGCACTGCATCAATGCGCTGGGAATCCTCTGGGCGGGCGGCATTATTTTCATGCTGCTGAAGCTCGGTTACGGACTGGCCTTTATCCGGGGTTTCCGGTTCGGGTTGAACAGAATTCTGGATGCAGGAACAGCCAGTCTCCTGAAAACAACGGCGGCGGCGTTCAACAAGCAGCGCGTGCCGGAACTTTATACCTCGCCGAAAGTGGAATCCCCGGTCACCATCGGCCTGTTCAGCCCGATTGTGATCATTCCGGAAAAACTGTTCGCCACGCTGAGCGAAAATGAACTGAAAAGCATCCTGCTGCACGAGCTGGCGCATATATACCATTACGATCACGTCATCGGCGTGTTAAAACGAATCGCCATTGCCGCCAACTGGTGGAATCCGCTGGCGTATGTCATCAGCGCGAAACACGCCGTGGCGCGCGAGGAAGTCGCCGACAACTATGTGCTGCGGGAACTTGCCCCCAAAGTGTATTCGGAATGTCTGGCCGGTCTGGCGGAGAAAATCTGCCTGATCAGCAGCTATCCCGCCGCCGCCGGCATGGCGGGCAATTATTCCAGCCTGGAACAGCGCGTCAGGAGCATATTGTCGAAAAAGCGGAAGCTGACCATGACCACCAGCATCAGCTTTAAGTTCATTACAGTCACCGTCTGCGGAGCGCTGGCGCTTTTCGCCGCCGGAGTCCAGGGCTGCATTTCGGAGCCGGAACCGGAGCTCACGCCGGAAAAGATCATTGCCGGAATGGCGGAAACCTATGCCAAATGCAAATCGTATCAGGATACCGGCACGGTAAAAATCGTAACCTTTCAAAATAATGGAGAAAGTATTAGAGAACAGCCTTTTGCCACATCTTTTATTCGGCCTGACCAGTTCCGCTTCGAATATAAAGAAAAAGTGGACAGCTTTCTTAAAGAGAAACCGTGTTATATCGTCTGGCGCAAGGGGGATGAAGTATTGACCTGGTTTTTTGCCAGGCCTGATATTACAAAAGTGCAGTCGCTCAGTTCTGGAATAGCCGGCGCCACCGGCGTCTCCAGCGGCTCCGCACATACAATTCCGGCGCTGCTCCTGCCGGAAGTGGGGGGACGTAAATTATCCGACATTAAAGAAGCAAAACTACTCGAAGACGGCATCTTTGATAATGTCAATTGTTTTCGCATTCAAGGAAAGTTTGTTATTTCACATGACAATGGCAAGGTGGTCCGTAAGCCCACCGTCATCTGGATTGACAAAAAGACTTTTCTTGTGCGAAGAATTGATGAAGAGACGGTGTTTAATTACTTCCGGAATGAAGAAACTACAACATACTATCCAGTCATAAACAGCGACATCCCCGGCAAAATGCTGGATTTCGACCCGCCCGGCGGGAATGAAATGCTGAACCGGATTAAGCCGGCGGAAAAAGCGCCGGATTTGTCGCTGGACTCCGTCAAGGGCAATAGCCCGCCTGATGAAAAAGAGTCCAGGCGTCTTTACATGATCGGTCACAGTTTATCCGCAAAACAGGCCGCGGAACTGGAACAGAAGTTATCAAAAAATCCGGATGATATAAGTACGATTGTCCTGCTGCTCAGCTATTGGGATTCCATATACCGCGGGGACAATGCGGCACGACAGAAAAGGGAAAAATACATTTTATGGCTGATTGAGCATCATCCCGAGGTGTCAATTGCCGGAGCCAGTTGGGTGGACGGCAAATCCAAAGAGATGGCTGATGCGGTAAAAAAACTGTGGCTTGAACAGACCGGAAAAAATCCAAAAAATCCGCAGATTTTCTGGAATGCGGCGAACTGCATGTCCGACATAGACAAAGCGCTGTCTGAACAACTGCTTGTAAAGGGTCAATCACTCGATCCGGAAAACCCGAAATGGGCGGAACGGCTGGGCAATCTTTATTTCTGGGGTAATCAGCCGGAGAAAGCGTTGAACGAGTATAAAAAAGTGTACTCCAAAACCACAGATACAATGAATAAAGTTTACGCTATTTCGCGCATGGCAAAATCGGCGGTTGATTGCGGCAAACTCCAGGAAGCCGGAGAATATGCACAGGAAATGCAGCGACTGGCGAAAACGTATGGAAATAAAGATGAAAACTACGGAAAATTGTTTTTCAACAGCAATCTTGTTCTGGGCAGAATCGCGCTGAAACAAGGCAGAGCCGACGAAGCCGGAAAGTATCTGCTGGAAGCGGGCAAAACGCCAGTTTCACTAAAAGACATGCCGGACTTTACGCTGGTGAAAGATCTGCTGGCCGCCGGCAAAAAGGATATTGTCCTCCAATTTTTCCAGTCCTGCGCACAATTCTGGGACAAAACGCTCTGCGATGAATGGGTAAAGCAGATCAATGATGGCAAGACCCCCGATTTCAAATATAATCCGTGGGCCAATGTCAAAGTTAAAGAAGTAAAAAAAGATGCCGCCAAGCCTGAAGCCGCGACGAAGCCGGACTCTGAAACTAAAGCCGCGGGTTACCAGCTTTCCGGCACGATTCCGGCGGACTTTGAGCCGCGCGGCAATGCCAGGGGGGAAGCCGTATTTTCTGAATCAAAAGGATTCCCTCCGGTCGCCAGAATGGAGGTTCAGGCCGATGCCAATGGCGAATTCCATGTCTCTTTTCCCGCAACAGCCTCCGCACAAACTGTTTTGCGGGTGAAAATCCGCTTTTTATCCGAAGTATATGCTCCGCTTGAAGCAGTCATCCGGGTAACTCCCGGCAAGCCGGTGACGGTCACTTTCCCGAAATTATTGAAGAAACGGGACGCCGTGCATTATTCCGGAGTCCTCCTGGATGAAGTCACCAATGAACCTGTTCCGTATACGGGAATTTATGCGGATGGAAATGGAACAGAGATAGGGCGCGCGGATGAGAAAGGGCGCTTTGATTTGTATGTGGAACCCTGGGGCGGAACGACCCACATTCTGCCGTATCTTTCGTCTGACCAATATGCAGGACACAGCTATTTTTTTAAACATAATCGCGGCGAATCAGTTGAGCTGAAATTGATCATGGAGCGCGGGGTGCGGGTGCGGGTGCATACAGAGGACGGGAATGGCGTTGCGGTCCCGGGAGTTTATCTCAGGTGGATGGGCGGCGGCGGCGCTGCCGGTACAACCGATAAAAATGGTGATGCGCTTCTCTCCGGCATGTTGTCGCGGGTGCGTCCGGGACAGCTTACCGAAGTACGGAAGGAAGGGTATGAACTGGCGCAGGATCCAGGTCCGCTGAATGCCATCCTCTTCACGGACAAACCGCTGCGGGTTGTGATGCGTCGAATTGCCGGTTCATCGGCATCTGAAGCCGTCCCGGCGCAAAAAAACAATTCTGATTCAGCCGGCGGCGACAGCAAAAACGCCGCAACGCTGTCTCCGCAGGAGAAAGCGCAGAAAAGGATGCTGGAGGATTCAAAAATATATTCAAAGGATGAATTAAAGTCCATCGAAGAACTATATGGCGCAATAAATGCGGAAAATCTACAAAAACTGCTTGCGAAATACAGAAAAGCGAACCGCACCGGCTGCGCGTTATTGTACATGGGACAACTCAGCAAAGGCGATGAGCAAATCAAATATTTGCAGCAGGCAATAGATGATTTCAGCGACTGTGCCGATAATGTTTACGGAGTCCAGGTCGGGGCTTATGCCAGATATCTTCTTGCCTGCATATATTCTAAAAACGGCGAAAAAGCCAAAGCCGCGAAACTCATCGAAGAGATAAAAACAGATTTTCCCGATTCTGTTGACTACTACGGCAAAAGCCTTGTTGCAACGATAATGACCGATTCCCAAAGAAACAAGGCATGGAGCAGAATGGCCGAAGACTCAAAAATATACTCTCAGGATGAGTTGAAAAAAATTGAAGAATTCTACCAGGCGGCGAGTAATAAATTAGCCACGGAAGAGGCAAAAGAAAAGCTTAAGACATTAATTGCCCAATACAAAAAATCGAACCGCGCCGGTTGCGCGCTGCTTTATCTCGGACAATTTAGCAAAGGCGACGAACGGATTAAATATCTGGAGCAGGCAATTGATAATTCCAGCGATTGTTTTTATGGTGACGGAGCTCAGGTTGGCGCTTATGCCAGGCTGCTTCTGGCAAGAATTTATTTGAAAAACGGCGAAAACGCGAAAGCGGCGAAACTCATTGAAGAGATTAAAACCTGTTACCCCGATGCGATTGACCACGCCGGGGATAATATAGTTTTAATTATGGCTTTGACTGCCCTCGGAGAGCAGACCCCGGCGGGTACGAAAATCAGAAACATCGGCGGGTACTGGAATAAATTCAAATGGTGGCAGGCATTGCACCAGTTGCAGGAAACGACAGGAGTTGTAAGCAGGGAAGAACAAGAGGCTGTTGACGCATTGGGGCAGGAGTTGACGGCAAATGTTTATTTAGTTAAATTCAAACCGGTTAATGGCTTTGACCCGGCGACTCCTCAGGAATTGCTGGCGTCCTTTAGAAAGTGTTCCTCGCTGGAGTCCCAATATATGCCGGCCCGGGATAAAGTGGGCGGCGCATCGGCTTTTAAAACAGCCAACGTGAACAATCAGCTTGTCGGGGCATTTTTAACCGAAGATCTGCAGCAGATGAAAGCGAATATCGAACAAAATTCGTCATTGCAGTTTCTGTCCGGCGAAAAGGTTACGCCTGAAATGGTTGTAAAGCACACGGAATCCGAGCAGGAGTATTTGATGGATAAATGGAAAACAAGAGGTCCGCAGATTATTGAAACAATTCCCGCCAATAACGCTAAGGACGTTGATCCCGGCCTCACGCAAATTACCGTTAAATTTGACAGGAAAATGGGTAACCGCAGTTGGTCTGTCTGCACGGTCTATCCCGGCGGCGATGAAACCCAGTTCCCGATTAACGGAAAACTTCATTATGATGATTCCTGTACCGTTTTCACAATCCCCGTCAAACTGCAACCCGGTCACACATATAAAACATCCCTGAACGCGAAAAAATTCATCGGATTCGTCAGCGCGGACGGCATTCCGCTCTATCCATATCCATATACTTTTACTACCGGCGATAAAAAGAGCGAATCCGCCAAATCCGAAACTATAGGTCCGGCGGCTCAAGCTGATGCGGCGAAAACGCCGGAAACCTCCGGCGCGGGGGGCAATGAACTTATGATTAACATGGCGACTACGGCGGCGGAAAAGTGGCTGGCGCTGGTTGACGACGGCAAATACCCGGAAAGCTGGACTGCGGCCGCGGCATATTTCAAAAATGCTGTAACCGCATCTGCATGGGAACAGGCGGTTAAAGCCGTGCGCGGGCCGCTCGGCAAACTGCTGTCGCGGAAGGTGAAGAACGCCGCTTACCATACCAGTCTGCCGGGAGCGCCGGACGGGCGTTATGTGGTGATTCAATTTGAAACTTCCTTTGAGAACAAGCAAAGCGCGGTTGAAACGGTAACGCCGATGGCTGATCCGGACGGACAATGGCGGGTTTCCGGGTATTATATCAAGTAACTTCAGAAAGACGCAAAATCACTGATGGTCCTGGCGGTATTTCCCCGGGGAAATGCCGGATGCCTTAAGAAATGCGCGGCAGAAATAGCTGGAAGAGGCAAAACCGCACCCGATGGCGATTTCTTTAACTGACAAAGTGCTGTTCTGCAATAAGTTCACCGCTTTTTCAAGCTGCAACTGCAAAATGTATGCGCCGGGCGAAACGCCGAAATTCAAAGTAAATTCGCGGACAAAATGGGAGTAGCTCATACCGGCGGCCTGAGCCAAATCGGAAACATTAATATTATTGCCGAAGTTTTTTAAGGCGTATCTTTTCGCGGATTTCAATGGTTCCGGCGTTATCGTTCTATTGGAATTGATAAGGATTTCCGTTCCCAGGCACATCGCAAAGGAATAGGCCAGAGCGGACATTTCGCAGGAATCTTTTTCACTGCCGTGAAGAATAATTTTTTCCGCGGTTTGCATAACTTTTCCGGAACTGTAAAAGTTTGAAACCGGTCCGCAGCGCTCAATAATCTCTTCGCAGATACGCAAACATTCGCTTCCGCGCATGATTATAAAGATGAATTCCCACTCTTTTGCCTGCTCATCCACCTGATAACAGTGATCATGGGGAATTTTAACCAGCATGGCCTGGCCGTGGTGCAAAGCAAAAGCCTTATCTCCAAATTTTAACGCTCCAGCCCCGCTGACCGTATATTGCCACAAAATAAATCCGGCATTGCCCCGCTTCAAACCGTCCCAGAAGTAATCTCCCCGCCGGGCCAGTTCAAAGCCGGCCATGCTGATGCGCGAATTCAGATTGATCCCCGCATTGCCGTAATGAAAATGGCGGATAAAATGCTCATCCGGCAGAATTATTTTTGATTCAGGCATAAAATGAAAATGTTTCCATATTTTATTGCAATCAACTTTTGTATAATTACGTTTAAAATCATGATATAATATAATTATTCAACAAGGATAATAAAGGCATAAAATGAAAAAAAATCTTAAAATCGCATTTATCGGCGCCGGCAGTCTGGGCTTTACCCGCCGGCTGGTTCAGGACGTATTATGCGTGCCGGAATTGCGGGACACCACGTTTGCCCTGCATGACATCAATGCGCACAATCTGGAAATGGTGCATCAAATCATTGAGCGTGACATCAGGGCGAATAAACTGGCCGCCACGGTTGAAAGCTCACTTGATCGGCGCGAATCGCTCAAAGGCGCCGATTACGTGATCTGCTGTGTCAGGATCGGCGGGCTCGAAGCGTTCAAAACAGACATTGAAATCCCGCTGAAATACGGGGTGGATCAATGCGTCGGCGATACGCTTGCGCCCGGCGGAATCATGTACGGGCAGCGGACGATTGCCGCCATGCTGGAATTCTGCAAAGACATCCGCGAATGCGCCAGACCCGGCGCCCTGCTGCTCAATTACTCCAACCCCAATGCGATGAATACCTGGGCCTGCAACAAATACGGCCGGGTTCCGACTGTCGGGCTGTGCCATGGTGTGCAGCATGGCGCTAAACAGATTGCCGATGCATTGAAGATTCCGGCAGATCAATTTGATTATAAATGCGTCGGCATCAATCATCAAACCTGGTATGTGGAAGTAAGGCGCAACGGCGAACTGGTTCCGCAGCAGGAA
>CAIJKT010001130.1 GCA_903821255.1 uncultured Lentisphaeria bacterium
CCGATTTTAGCGTTGACTGCGACAGGTTCTAATGTCGCTCCCATCGCCTTTTTACCTATCCTCATCTTTGTTCATTTCTTTCATGCCAGATTTGACACTACCTTTATGGTTTAAGTTACTTTAAAACGAAAAATCTTAGTTTTACGATTCTCTTTTTACCAGTTGCGGAGCAACAATAAATTTCTGTCCTTTCAGACCGCCGGATATGCATTCCGCAGTGATCTTGGCGATTTCATCCTCATTTATTGAGATTGACGTAAGCGCCGGAGTAATGATTTCCGTCCACGGCGTATTATACAGGCCGACCACCCCGATGTCGTCGTTAATCTTCAGATTTATTATTTTAGCGGCATGATAGACTTTTAACGCCCGCCAGTCACCGACAGCAAAAACTCCGCAGTCCCCGGCTTGAATAAATTCAAGAATCCGGTCTTCTGATATCTTATTATCTCCCATTGTGTCATGAATAAGAGAGAAATTCCTGGCAGGATCCAGTCCGGCTTCGTTAAGCGCGTGTTTTATCCCGTCCGCAATCTTGTAATCATGGGTTTTTGAGCGGCTCCCGTTGCGCTGAATAATAGCCGCGTCTTTTATATCAAGCCCCAGCATACCGATCCTCTTTCTGCCGCATTCCAGTAAATACCTTGCAGCAATATATCCGACGTCAAAATTGTTGAACACGATTTCATTGGCGTCGGGAAATTCAATGGCCGACTCGTTAAGAACGATGAAATTCAATTGACGGATTTTCTCTTTAAATTTGTGCAGTATTTTATATGGAAAATGCTGGCTGCCGTTGATCACAAACGCATCAAAATCGTCATCAATATATTTTGCGATGCGATGCTCTATTTCCTCGTTAGACATGTTATCAAAGTCCGTAGTGGTTGCCAAAGGCGTAATATAATAATTCTTTGATTCAAGCCGGGCAATCAGCAAGTTGGCTATATTTTGAAACAAATCTTCTTTGGTCGGCATCAGCAAGCCGATTTTTTTATATTTCAGATTCTTAGATTTTTTGTTTCCTGCTTCCCGCTTCAGCACGTACATGCCCTTGCCTTGCACTTTACTGATATAGCCGTCATTTTCCAATTGACGCATGGCGCTGGAAATCGTTACCACCGTGGTATTAAAATATTCCATCAGCTCCCGGCAGGTTGGAATCTTGCTGCCTACAGAAAATTCTCCCCGAGCAATCTTCTCTTTGATGCTATCGCAGATTTGATAATATTTCGGCAGCGGACTGCTCTTGTCTATCTTTTTAAGCATTATATCCTTTCAAAGTGTCGCGGTGTACTAGTTCAATTTTACATCCTTCCTAAATAAAAGTCAATCCTATTTAAAAAAAAAGACATAAAATTTTATCTCTTTCACTCTGTTTATTGAAGGCTGTTTTATTATTTCATGGATGACTGTTAACCACGGCCGGTTTAAAAACCCTGAATCAGTGTCGTAATATATTTATTTTGAAGCATTTAAAATCTACTGCAGTTGACAAATTCACTATATATGAAAGACAATGAGTCGGGAAGTTCTAAAATTCTAATTGAGGAAATTGGAAGAAATGAAAACCGCTTTGTTCAACGACTCTCCAAAGTATCAGAGTGCTGGAAGCGAGAAAAGCGAAAAGCAAGAAAAGCGAGAAAAGTTGTGAAAACATTATGCTCAACGACACTCCAAAGTGTCGGAGTTGGCTGTCCAGAATAGGGAAGAGCG
>CAIJKT010001131.1 GCA_903821255.1 uncultured Lentisphaeria bacterium
GGTATGCTCCGGGAGTTACTCCGTCAGACATTATAGTTAAAACGAAGCGCGAACGGCCTGCTGTCTGTCCTGAATGCGGGGCCAAGGTCAATAAACATAAATTGCCATGTTTGATTAAAGAATAGAAATATATTGTCCTAGACAGGCAACGGTTCCGGACAGTGAATTATTTTTAAATCTGTATTCTGCTCAAAATACTTCAAACAGTAAAATGTACCTAAAAACTCCCGGCTTGGGTTGCTTTTTATTTCTCTACAAGGCGGAAAAAAGCCTTATCAACAGCATTACCCAGGGAGTACAGAAATCAATGTTTTCTACAGGCTTTTTATCAGTCTCAGGACATGCGGAAAAACAACGCTCTGAGATTTAGCGATTTTGGCACAAAACCGGCACATGCGATTTTAAGTTACTGGGATAGGAGACAAAGGATGGCCCGTATTGATTTTGGCCGCGAATAGTATAAAACCTGTCCGGTAAGCGTACCAGTAAAAACAGGCTGAAGTCAATATCCTTGCTCAAATCATTCTTTTTAAGCGCATCCATGACAATTTCACCGATCTTCCTTTCGTTGGCAGGGAAGAGCTGCGGCAAAGAGATTTCTACGATCCATAAAGTTTCTGGAAGTTCCGACTGTAGGCTTTTAATGATATTGCCATTTTCCCGGTTCCCGTCCCAATCTTTGACTTCACTCCAATGACGCAAATAGGTTTCACGGCTAACACTTAAAGTTCGCAATACTACTCTTTGTTCATTGATAGTTGCCTTATAAAGCCTTAGCAACCAAGGGTTACTGTCATGGTTCATATCAGGAGACGACAAAAAAGACTGAAGGAACTGTAGTGAATACGCTTCAGCAATCATCCCGCCATATTTTACTTTAGGTTTTAACAGTTCAACGACATAACAGACGTTTTCTTTTTTCACATAAAGCCGAGGAATACAAAAATTGGGACCGAAGTTATCGTCATGCCCGATAAAGCTACTGGTCCAGCTTTCACTTGGAATGTAGCGGCCCCAACCAACGTTGAAATAGGCGGCATCAGCATCCGGAACCCAGGTGTCTTTATTAAAGGTATGACCGAAAAATGGAATTATGTGTAGTGAATCGCCTGCTTCCGGACCAGACATATTAAATCCAAGCAGTCCGCCACATCCTGATTCTATACCGGGATATAACAGCTTCTGATACGGAGTATCAGTTCTTCTCTCGCTTGCCGCTTCCTCATAATCTATGTCATGATAACCAACCTGAAAATGATCCAGAATAGCACGAATCTGATTTACATGCAACCCATTGCATGGCATGTATATATCATTCTCGGAATAAGATGTCCGGGCAATCTGATTCATTATTGAATATGATAGAGGCAGTGCCGGCCACATCCGTGACAACAAGGTCCGAAGTGCAACGTGGGCGCATGATTTGTTTAACCCGTTCTGCTGGCAATAAAGCACCCCTGGGATTTTAAACTTTTGGAGGCCAATAAGAACGGAATATTCAACCCCGTCTGGAATGTAATTATGCTTATGAATGTATTTAAGGAAAACCGCCTCGAACACATGCCATTCATTATAGGATTGGGACGGAACGCAATCTTGTTTGATGATTGCATAGCCGATTAATTCTCCTGGGTCTGCTTTTCCCAAGTCAGAAGTTTTCTTCAATTTGCTTCGCCAGAAAGAAAGACGCAGTAAGCCTAACGGCTTAAAATCTGGGAAAAGTTGCAGTAATTCATCGTTTTCCTCTTTTATGATACCAGTTCCGGCAATATCGAGTTCTTCCAAGAC
>CAIJKT010001132.1 GCA_903821255.1 uncultured Lentisphaeria bacterium
GTACAGATATCTTTTTTGCTGGGTCATGCCCAGATACAAACGACAATGGAATATTTAGACATTACGACAGAACAGGAAGCCAAAGCACTTGCTACACTGGAAGATGAAAACAGCAGAAAAATCTCTAAAAAATGGAAGGCTGGAATGGATAGTCTGGCTGATTTTTGTGGTGTGTACAAAATGAAAAAGTGAAAAATAATCCAAACCTTCTTCTCTGTAAGTCGTTGATAATGCGAGGTTGCTTTGAAAAGGTTTGGATTTTATTTAGGTTTGGATAACCGACATCAATGACGATAAACGCGTCAACTCAATATTCCGAGAAATGCTTTCCGGCGCACTGATTGCCGAAGGCATCTGTACCAAAGATGAAGCTGACAACCACATTAATAAACTGCTGGCGGATAACCGCTGAATACCTTATAATCCATTGAAATTTACACGCCTCCGCTTGGTTGCGAGAACCGGACGGAGGTGCTCGTATTTTATAATTTAACGTTGTTTTTCTGCTGCTTATTCCTGCGATTCTTCGAATGCTTACCCGTGGTTAAGACGATAATTGCCGAAACTTGATAATTATTCATAAATTATTGAATATAAAGCACTTGTCTTCTGTACATGAGTTGCTATAATCGAACACATCCTTTAACATGTACACAGTGGAAGATAAGAATTTGCAAAGGCTTGAATAGCAACAAACAACAACAGGAGAAGATAAAATGAACCTCAACGAACAAACCTTCGGAACCGAGCTCGAGTACGTGAGAATTTCCAGAGAATCCGCAGCTAGGGCCATTCAGAGCGTTGTGGGCGGCGATGTACGGTATGTCGGCGGTTCTTACGACGCATGGGAATGCCGCGCCGCTGACGGCCGCGTATGGCGGGCGGTTAATGATGGCAGCTTGGATGCTCCCAGCCACTTGCGCGCCGAAGTCGTAACCCCGATTCTGAAGTACGCCGACCTCGACACCTTGCAGGAAGTGGTCAGGGCGCTGCGCCGGGCCGGAGCCCGCGCTACAGCTTGCTGTTCCCAGCATGTTCACCTCGGGATGGAAAATTTTACCCCTGAACAGATTGCGAACCTTGCCAAGATTTTTTACAAACAGGAAGAATTGATCCTCAAGGCGCTCGGCACCAGCGAAAGCCGTCTGGCCCACTACACCCGCCGCACCGATGCCTCCTTCATCGAACGCATCGCAAGCCGGAAGCCCCGGTCCAGCGGCGAGCTCAATCGCGCGTGGTTCGGTCACAGCAATCCGAATCCTGAACATTACGATCCGAGCCGGTACCGCGATTTGAATCTTGCGACCTTATGGCGGACGCATACAGTCGAAATACGCGCGGCGGAAGGTTCGACCCACGCGGGAGAGGTCAAGGCGGTAATAGTCCTGTGTTTAGCGTTAGCCGTCAAAGCCAAAACCGCCAAAGCCGCCAGCGCCGCCAAGCGCGAATATAACGAAGCCAGCGCCAAGTATGATTTCAGGGTCTTCCTGCTCCGTCTCGGCCTGATTGGCGATGAGTTCAAAACGGTTCGTCAGCATCTTTTAAAACGCCTCCCCGGCAGCGCCGCATGGAAAAACGGCAGACCGGCGGCGGTAAACGCGTAAATAAAACCGGGGGCGGCAACGTCCCCATAACCATACGGAGGATAAAATGAAAGTACGCATTAACGAAACTGACATGTCCGGCAAGCCGATTCACGATTCCGGCGAAGTATTGGAAGGACAGAACTATCTCGAAATCGTCGACGGCA
Organism: uncultured Lentisphaeria bacterium; assembly: GCA_903821255.1. The sequence continues at coordinate 1,751 of CAIJKT010001132.1, forward strand.
TGAAACTCTCACCGTTTACCGTAAGCCTCGATCCTTTGGTCTACATGCGCGACGTGCTGGATCGTGCCGGCCAGACCGGCTTGGTGTTGCCGGATGAGCTGGAAGCCGCAGCGCAGGCCTTTCTGTTGAAACTGGCGGCAATGGGATTCGCCCAGTTCATTGAGGAAGATCCTTGCCCGCCGCGCCTAGTGGAAACGCTGGAAGCGATCCGGCAGTCCGGCAAAACCAACATGCTGGACGTTCCCGTGGTAGCTCAACTGGCGTTGGAATGCGGCGAAGCCGAGGTTGCCGACTGGGTCAATACCAATCGTCGCGCCTACGCCGAGATTATTTTTCACGGCTGGCCGAAACCTGAAAGCACGGAGGTGAAACCATGTGCGGAATGACAGGAATATTATTTAAGCAGCAGCTTCGGACACGATCCGAACTGGCAATGCTCGGAAGAATCTTTACGAAGTTGCTGGAATTGAACGAGCTTCGCGGGCGGGATGCTTCGGGCGTGGCCCTGATCCGGCACGATGGCGACAGCAGGTTGTTCAAACGAACGATCCGCGCTCAGGAATTGACTATCCGTCCGGAATACAGAGCAATCCTGCAGCGCATGGATAAACAAACAGCGTTGCTGATGGGCCATGCCCGGTGGGCGACGGTCGGCAGCTGCAGTTGTCAGAAAAACGCCCAGCCGCTAAAAGCACGTTGTTTTATAACCTGCAACGGCACAATTTACAATGCCGACGAACTGTTCGACAAGTACAATCTGCCGCGCCATGCCGAAACCGACAGCGAACTGATCGCACGGCTGGCCGACCGTTACGCTCCAGACGGAAAAATTTACGTCAAGGGGTTTGTCCGGACGTTGCGGGAATGCTGCGGACAGTTAAGCGCGGTGGTGGTTTCGCCAGCAGATCCGCAGACGGTAATAATCCTCAAAGGCAACAAGCCGTTGAACTTCAGCTATCATCCGGAATTGGAGGTGGTGATTTACACCTCGGATGCGCGGCATCTGGATTTAGTACTGTATAACGAAACCGGGTGGATACCTCTCAAATTTCCGGCGATGCATTACGCCGCAATCGATATCTGCATGCTGCCGGAATTCGAAGTGAAGCCGTTTAACTTTATCAGACAATCAGGAGACAAAAAGAATGAATAAGAAAATTACGCTTACTGCGACCATTTTTGTGTACGGTACGCTTAAAAGAGGGTTGCACAATCATGCTCGTTACTGCCGCAGGAACATCGGTATTGAACCGGCAACTGTCTGCGGGAAATTGTATCTGCTGCCGCCCGGTTATCCGGCGTTGCAGGTTCCGGTTGAATCGGTCATCGACACCGGTTCTCATGATGCATTTTACGACGCTCAAATCCAGTATCAGGAAAACAACGATCAGGACTTCGAGTATAAAATTCATGATGGCTGGAACACCGTCCACGGCGAACTGATCACGTTTCCGGATCCGGAACGGGATTTGCCGGATATCGACAAGCTGGAGGGGACTCCGTTCTACTACCAGCGCGATCTGATCCCGGCAAAACGTGAAGACGGAACCATTGTTTACGCATGGGCATACACCATGTCAGAACTCCCTTTCGGTACCAGATTGTTGCCTGGCGGCGTCTGGCCGGAAAAACAAATACAAACCAATAAATGAAGGAAAAGTATCATGAACGCAAGTCTAATCAAAGTCGGAAATTCGTATCTGGTTAAAGTCGGGAAAAATGAAATCAAAATTCGCGTGGTCAGGGAAAACCCTAACGGCGGATGGATGGTAAGCTCCCTTGCCGGTGGCAGTGCCTTCATTGTCAAAGATCCGGGCCGTTTCCTGCGTTGCCTTGAAGCTTTGCCGGTTGCTGCTCAAACGCCAGCTGTAACGCCGCTTGTCGCCTCAACCTCGGCTCCTGCTTCGGTTCCGGCGTTACAGATTCCCGTATCAGCTCTTACACCACCGGTCAAGAAGCTCTCCATGCTGGATGCCGCCGCTGAAGTGCTGA
>CAIJKT010001133.1 GCA_903821255.1 uncultured Lentisphaeria bacterium
CTTTTTGCATATGTTTTGCATAAATTATCCTCTATAATTTTTTTAATGTATAAACTTGATAAGCTGAAAGATTCGTGCTGCATTTTTATTTCAGCAAAAGAATAATTATAGAATCACTTATTAATCAGCATTCGTTAGAGTAAAATAACTTATTAGATCAGTTCGTCAAGTAAATTCTAAAAATAAGTTCAAGTTAAAATATTCAGGCAGTCGATGTTAGATTTAATCGCGAGACAATCATCGACCATATCAATTCATGATTGTAATTTTCACTTAGCCATTGCTCTCCAGAATCTGCAATTCTTTGCCGATAGCTTTCATTCTTCGCAAAAAAACTTATAAACATACTTAACTCTCCAACTGTTCGGAATGGCACATAGTGTATGAACGGAACGAAAAAAGTCTTGATAGCTTCTTCTTCTTCTTCAAGTAACAATGCTCCGCTGGCAATCACTTGCCAAACCCTTCCTGTCAATGCCTTGATCGGCTGACCACTATATGATCTTGAAGAGAAATTAAGAATAATCTTCGCATGACGTATGTCGCGACTATAATCTTCCTCATTAAGGGCTTGGTTTTTTTGCCGTTCATGTACAACAATGCGCACATTTAATCTTTCGTTCCGCACTGTGCGTATAGCGAAAGGAAGCCAGAATGCACGCAAGCCGGTTGAAAACGTTCCGGAAAAAAAGAGATCAATACTTTTCGGTTCTTTATTATGGAAAGATAATCTGTTGACAGGAACAGGAATCATAAGATTATTTAGAGGGAAATCTAGAACGCTTTCTTCTGATTTATGAATATTCGGACAGTTATGCAGAATTAAATCGCAAACATCTGCCCAATAGCGCACGACTTTTCTCCCGTGGGAATGCCAGGCGTCGCCAACGAATCCAACAAATTTAGCACAACATTGCTGTTTCATTTCGTAAATAAACTCTGCATTGATTGTTGTTTTGTCCCCTATAAAATTTGTTTCGAGAAAAACAATATCTGGATTGAATGCAAGTAATCGATGGCGAAGTTCATCCATTAGAGGGGGGGATGTCGTATCCCTGAAATCAGGATCGGATATAGAGTCTGTGTAAAACACTTCCGCGTCAAAACCGACAGATTTAGCTGTTTCTAGGAAAATGTCATCGAACTCACAACGAATATGATTATTTGATGAAAAAATATACTTTGGGTATAGAAATAATATTTTCCGTTTTACGGACAGTAACTCCAAAGTGTTTTCAGTTTGAAACCCCGGATGAGCAATACCACCTTCTTCCCACAATTTGTATTGCTTATCCAAAAAATTGCGAAGTCCGGCATCATCTCGAAAAAATGGATTGGTAGCAAAATAATGCCGAAAGTTCGGAAGACATCGGCTTAAGCCTGCCGAGCATAGTGCCAGAAAATAAAATTGGCGGCGATACGCGGATATTGAGAATAACTGAATGACTCGTTCTATCGAAAAATTTCTGAACAAATATGCATATTTCATATTTTAAAATTTGACGAAACTGCGTCAATCCTTTCTGTTTTCCATTTTAAAACTGGGCGAACTGCTGTAGCGTGTCCCCACTCATAAGGATAATGACCTCGCGCTCCATCAAAGTCGCGACTATCGATAATTGTGATATTAGCGGCATCAAATAATTTCACATGCGGAGCTTCATTTGGTGCTATGGGCGGAGAATATATCCATATTACAGCCGAAAGCCGCCCCTCATTCATGAAGTCAGCCGGGATAATGCATGATGCCCGATACAAACCAAGAGAATAATTTGGCTGATCTCCCCATGTATTTTTTATGTAGTTATCCATTGACGACATAACATGAATATCGTTGTCTTTAAGGAAAAGTACTGAAATAGACAGTTGTGCATTTTCAAGTACATGGAAATCAA
>CAIJKT010001134.1 GCA_903821255.1 uncultured Lentisphaeria bacterium
GCCGCAGGTTCCGGCAATAAATACGCCGTTGATCTTGAGTTTCTGCTGATGCGCCGCCAGCCGTTCAATGGAAGCCTCGTCAATTTTTAAATCACCGGTAAATGGCGTAGGCGCCGCCGACCAGATTCCGCATAATTTTTCTGTTTTCATAGTACTCTTTCTATTCTGTAAAACTTAAATTTAAGACAATCTGATTCTCCATAGCCAAACACAATGCAAGATTGAAAATAAAATTAAAGCCGTCACTTGTATATTAATCGGCGTTATATCATTATTGAATCGTTAATATTTGCATTTTTAAATTAGCCAGATTACGACGGCTCCCGTCTGGATAGTTTTCCGACTCATAATAAGTTAACAATATTTGCCCTCCAATAAACAATATGCTGGTATAACAATAATTATGTGAATCATCCTCAATATTGTCAACATTATGCCAGGTTGCCCCATTATCGTCGCTCACGGCAAGAGACAGCGGAGTACGCCAATCCCAATGATTTGCCTCATCGCCAAAAGCAACACTGCGCCGGTCATTATAAATACAGATGAGTCTTGAACTGTCGGGAATCCGGCGAATGCTTTGCGGACTGTTCGGCGCAACAATAGCGTCAGCCGCTTGAAGTTCACTCCATGTAGCACCATTGTCAAAAGAATAAGCATAATACATGTAACCAATCACGGTACGACAATAATAGAGAATTCGACCATCATTCAATTCCTCTACTCCCGGCTCTTGTTCTCGAAATAAACTGGCGGATAAATTTTCCCATTCGTTGTTTGCAACCATGCGGTGGGGCAATACGGGATTGGAACAAGGTCTGATTTGTCTGGAGACTGACCAGGTTTTTCCGTAATCATCTGAGTAAATCATTACCAACTTAGAAGGAATATTGGTAACAAGCGCATCTGCATAGAGACAGGCTGGCACCGCAATGCGCCCGGAGGAAAATTGCCGCAACCGGTCGTTGTTGACAACCAGATAATTAGCTTTAGTGCAATTGCTGATATTTACAGGTGCCATCCAGCTTTTACCTTCGTCAAAGCTTCGAGAGAATAAAATTATGCTATGATCCCGGTCTTGCTTTTGACAAAACACCGTACCGATACTTCCATCTTGAAGCCGTTCAAGTGATACGCTCATCTGGTTTAATGCTGTCTTTGATGGGAAAAAAACATTCCCTTCATTGATTTTCCCAGTATTGATATCGAAAATTCCGCCATATAATTCAGCGATGTCGTGATCCATGCCTTCACCGTGGAATTTGGAATAGACTAGAAGAATATTCCCATCATTCAACCTTATTGCGCTGCCTTCTCCAGTGCGGGGAGTAGTGTTTGCGAACACAATGGTTTTTCTGTATGATCTTATCATAATCATTTCCTTTTAAGAGTAATTAGTTAACTTGGAATTAACTTTTGTGAGTTGTTTTATACATCAAAAAGCAATCTTGAGCCTGCCATCTCAACTATTGATATATTTCTTTGTGATGACTTGTTTCACCGGCAGCCATTGCGTTGCCAACGCTTAGATTTCCTCTTAATGGATTCTTGCATCATCAATCTCTCCGAAAAAATAGTAATCTGTAGGGCAGTAATCCCTGCCGATATAGAGATTCGATCCATTGACATTATTGGCAGTCGTATTATTTTCAGGGATTCCGTTAATGTATGCCGTATATCCTGTCGCTATGCTGACGACTACCTTGATTATTGTTCGATGGCTATCGCGGTAAATGCTCCTCCTCCGATGCCAACTTGCGGCCAGATAATATTTGTGTATTCACCATTTATCTCTGTCATATCAATACCCGGTACTACCGCCAAAATCACCCACATTCCACTCGTTGTTTGCTTCATGATTCCTCCTGAATAATAGTTTAGTGTTTAAACGTTGACTTTCTGAAAAAATCCTTTTTATTCAAATTTTCTGACTTCGCGCCCGGATATTGCAAATAATAGAAGGTCGAAATTCACTACTGTTTGGGTTAATTCGATTCCGGCAATTATTTTCTCAGGATACGGGTTTACCCATTCCCATTGGTAGAGAAAGAGATAATTGCCGGAGGCATCTTTCAACGGCATGACATAACGGCAGTTGATGCACGAACGGAATTGCGGATTGATTCCGGCAAAATAAACATTATCCTGAAGTCTTAGCGGCAGTTGCACTTTTGAGCCATCGGCGTAATGGACATAATAATCTCCGGACGGACGTCCATAAAGCCAATAACGCCAGAGCAATTTCTGTTCGTTGGCTTTAAGAAATGATTCATCTGTCCTGACAGTATGCAAAAATATAAGGGAAGACATTTTGGCATTTAACGGCAATAATATATTTGCGCCTTGCCCAATGCGGATACAGTTTTTGTCCTGACCTGCAAACTGCATCTTAATATTACCGACATCGGTATTTCCAGGCGACAAAGTTACAGCAGATTTTTTGCCAACATATTTGGCGGATTCATTTTTCAGCAAAAGCTGACTGAAGGAGCAATTAAATGCCTTGTAAATATCCAACGGCTTGACTGTTTGAGCTGCTGCCCGATCTGCCTGTTCCGCAAACATTTCAATCAAGGCCGGCATATAGCCTGAACTATAAAGTTCGGTAAGCTTTTCTAACTTGTCAGAATAAGAATTCCATGAGTATTCAGCGCCTCTCAGAGTATTTGCGGCGTAACTGACAACCATACTGTTTCCATAAAGAGGCAGCGAGTAGAAGAAAGAATAAACGCTCGGTCCATATCCTCCGATAAGTTTTCTGGAACGATTAGGGAACCAGACCCCTGTAGTATTGGGCCAAGTCTTGAATCCTTTATTATTGAAATAATTTATTATCTGGTCCGGACTGCCACCGCTCCATGGCAAAATGATAATCTCTTTAGGAAATTCTTCTATCATTTTGTAAAGATCATATCTGGTTCCATTATGATATGGATTCAGCATGTCTTCATGCATCATCACCTGTACGTTATGTTGTCTGGCAAAATTTAGCACATCCCGGTGAAAATCCAGAAACACGGCGGCACGAGTCTTGCTGCCAAACAACGCATCGGGTTTTTCATTGTCGCTAATGTTGTGCCACCATTCATCCCCTCCGACATTGATGTATTTGCATTGAGTTGCTTCAATCACATCCAGAAAGCAGTCAAAAACTATTTTATTATGTTCTGGATGAGTAACGTCAGCATTATTTTTGTAACCTTTCTCTCTCAATTCGGGGTGAACGCATAGAAGCGACCAGTCGGCATGACCACCGGTCTGCCAGCGTGGAACAAATTCGATAAAATTATCCTGGCAGTATTGGGCTAATTTTGACAAATCTTCGAGTGAGTAAAGGCAGTTTGACGCATTGAATTCAGGACGGCGTTTGTATTTGACGATACTGTCAACTCCGCAAATAAACATATTTTGCTTAGTTCCGGCAATATACCGGTCCACCCAGTCAATCAAATAATTGATATCACGTTTTTCCCTTAGTTCCCCGCGATAAAACTGCCATGGATGCAGCAGATTGGTGAATCTGACAGGTAAATCAGGCCAGTCCAGAATTGTTGCGCACCGCACCGGCGCGGAATCAAGTCGCTTCATAGGCTGACGCAACATCTGAATGAAAGTAATACACCCATAATACAGCCCGGCCTCATCGGCGCCGGTAATGATCGTTTGCTGCGGGGCTATTTCCAAGCAGTAACCCTCCGGCTTAATAATTACTTTTTTACCATTAAAAATGGTTTCCGGTTCAATCTTCAGAACTATCCCGCTATTACCGCCCTTATTAATCTGATATTCGCTTCCTGTGTAGCCAAGTAGCTTTCTCTTGAAAATTTCTGCTGTTTTCAGTGTTCTTTCTGTTGCAGATGTGGATACCGACAGATCTTTGCAATCGCCGGCGTTAAATGAGCCCCCGCCCCATATCAACTGTTTAGGATCAGGACAGAAATTTGGTTTGCCGAACATATCTCCCAGCGGGGTTGAATTTTCCAGATTGACAGCCAGCATCCGCAAATCGCCGTTGCGGTTTTCTAGCGCTGCATAGATGGTATAAAGTCCGTCCAAGTTTTTGCAGTCTTTATACTCAATTTCTAATGAATTTGCTGCTGGATCAAGTTTTATATTTTCACTTGGAAGTTCCGTAAACACATTGTCGGCAGTGGTAATGTATTTGCGCAGTTTATAAGTATCTGAATCAAATTTTGTGCATGTGGCATGCAATATAAAACTGATTTTTGTCCCTGTTGCATCAGGCAGGCCGGAAACACTCTCCGGCGTAATGACTCCGTTGCCAAATTGTTTACTATTGAAAACGATGATGCCGAAGTCATTGGCGCAGGGGAATTTCTGGCATGTAGACCACGCCAGAGTCTTGTATTTACTGCCGCGTTCCGGCAGATAATTTTGAGCAATCTGCAAACCCATGAAGCGCTGACCAGGATTAAGCTTGAGCGCTTCAAGCGGAAACACAGCCTCCGTCGTCCATAGTGTATTGGTATATTCAAGCTTTTTTTCATGCTTAAGCGTCCAGTCTTTGAATTTAGTGATAACTTGCGCGGCAGTCAAGTCATAATCTGTAATACTGTTCCATGTCATACCATTAAGATTCGTCGCCAATTGCATATATTTCTGATTGTCATTCCATGCGCTGAAGAAGAGCTCCAGCAACTCATCCCCCCATACCGACCCGGTCTTATCGCCAGCCTTGAAGTCCGCTTTGGGAGATGTTGCAAATTCGGACTTGGATGTGATATAAAGATTTTGCGTATCATAACCGGCTTTAACATTCAACGGAGATTCAATATCAAACGTTAATGCAGTTGATTCTCTGCCTGGAACAATTTCCTGAATTTTCCTGACCCTGGTTATTTTAATTTGTTTTTCCTCAAGCGCAGGGCGTTCCAATTGCAATGAAATGTTTTTCAGCATAAATGGTTGAACACCGGGCGCAATAAAGAGAGCGACAGTTTTCAATTCGCTCCAATCGGAAGGGATCTTAGTTCGCGTCCAGCCGTTGTCAATGAAATATGTATGCAAACCTTTTTCGAGCGAAATCTCTTTGGACAGCATTCCATCCTTGAAATCAAGCGTAATTTTAATTTTCTTAAAATCGTCTATCGGGTAATCAATAGTAAAAAATATTCCTCGCGGAATCATCCCTTCCGGAATCTTGCCTGCAATCTCCTTTTCGGGAAAAAAAAGCGTCCTGGCTTGCCCGGCGGAACCGCTAAACTTGAACAAGACCCAATTGCCGTTTTCTCTTCGCACCAGTTCCAACTCAGGCTTTAAGTCGCTGTCTTTTATCCAGTTGCAGGTTGAACAATATAGTGATGTGATTGGAGACTTGTCTGCATTGAACAAAACTAATTCATTACAATTTTCTGAAAAAGCGATTTCTGGATGCAGTATTATTACAGTCAATATAACAAATAACTTAAAATATCTTAATCTCATATTCATTTTTTCTCTTTTTACGACTAAAACTTTCCTGTTTTTTGAACCTGCTTGCCGAATCGTATTCTCATACTAGACCGGAGCATTTGCCCCATATTCCGTTTATTATGGAATCGTGATGCTCGCTTATGGCACAATAGTGTGGATGAGCACTAGGAATGGCCGGATTTTGAGCATTTAAAATGGCCGGAAAACGGTCATTTAGTGCTGAGTGCGCATAATGCTGGCCGGTTGCCTGATAACAGGCAATCGGAAAC
>CAIJKT010001135.1 GCA_903821255.1 uncultured Lentisphaeria bacterium
AAATCAAGTCAACCGGTATGTCCAGCCTGGCCGCAATATGCGCCAGCGAGGTAAAGTCATTCCATGCTGTTCTGTCAAATACCGCCAGCTCCGGTTTGAGCCGTTCCGCTCCTGCAAGCATTCTGCGTATAAATCCTATCCTGGCAATATCGTCGCCATAAAGCCCAAGATCAGAGCCGGGAATCGTAAAATAGTCGGCATTAAGTCTGACAGACAGGAAAAGCGCATCGGCATATTGCCGGTAATCTCCGCCCACCTGGTACGGTTCGCCGCCCCAGGTTTTGCCAAAATTATGAGAATCAACCAGTTTTGGCGCGTATTGACGTTCCTCATTCCAGTGTTTTGCTTTTGACTCGTAGAAATATGTGCTGATGTCCGCGATGGAACCGAGTCCGTGTCCTGGCGGGTCCGGAGGCATTTTGTCCGGAGCATTATTTTTAATAATCGTTCTAATCGCCGAATTGCCCTGATTGATCGACCACGTCCGGAACCCAAGATAAATTCGCCATGGCTCGGACTCCTCTACAAAAGGAACCGGCACTTCCGTGAAATGCTTGAATTTACGATTAAAGCACAATGAAATCTTGTTCAAATCCCATTTCAATTCTTCTTTCAGGTATAAAGCAAATGCCTGCTGTTCAAATTTTGAGTAGTCAAAAAGCGAAGTGTCATTGACATAATAATAATAACCATACGGAAAATCTGAGTTGCCAAAGTCCATGACAAATTTCTTCAAAACCTTTTCCCGGGCATAGCGACTGGTCAGTTGATCTACCATGGCAAAATAATGACTGCGGTAGAATGGACTCCACAAACTAGGGAAAAATCCTTTGCTGCCGTGACGGTCTATCGCCGGTTCCCGCAGTGACCACCATGGGACTCCGCCGTCTGCCAGCCCCGAACCGCGGGTCGTTGGAAAGAGCCAGAATTGAACCGACAGTCCGGAATTTCCGGCATATTTCAGCATTTCATCTGTAATTCGCCAGTCATATTGTCCAGGCTCCGGCTCAATATCCTCCCATGGAATGTTGGCCCGCAGATACTGGCAGCCGCGGCTTTGCATTTCATCACAGAAAAACTTGAATTCATTCGATATCTCCGGCTTCCTGAATGACCAGTACGTCGAGAAGCCATAGGTATCCGGTTTTACTAAATCCGCCGGCATGATTCTGGCGGCAGCTGTTGCCGCAGCGGTGGTGTCGTCATTGATCAATAACGTGTATCGATGAATTCCCGGACCTTGTTCCAGAGGCGGTAAAGATATTGAGTGCATGGTCCTGGGCGGAATTGAGACATCCGCGTCCTGCCATAATATTTTATCATCAAGACAGAACCGCAGCCGGCGGCAGGTGATTTCAGCATCCGACAGATTCTTAAGGAGAATTGAGGGGTTATCGTTTTCACCCGCAACCCGGCATGGTTTAATCTCAATCGCGGCGGCAAATTGAACCGGCTGCAGCCATTCAATTAATTTCAATACAACATGATCAATTCCCTGCCAGCGGCGTGTCAGCAATCCAGACTCGAATTTCCACTCCCGCTGATAGGCCCCGTCAACATTCTCTCTTGGCTCGCCGCCGATAAAACCGACAACCGCGAGTTTAGCGCCAAGGAAATTACGGCAATGGCGTTCCACCACTGCCAGCGAAGAAACCGTTTCCGCATGGCTTGATGAACGAATTCTGAGCAGCGGGAATGTAACATCCGGCGGGAATGCCGTTACCCGCAGTCCGGGAATTGTTTTTCCGGAGAAAAACTCCGTGTCTTTCAAAGCTCCAAGAATTTCGCAGCCCTTATCAGTGAGAGCCTCAACTCCGGCATCGTCCGGACATATCGCGAAATCATCATAGCACCGGGTCAGGTGAAGCTCCGAAGCCTGGCTGTTCCTGAGCGGATACCATTTGTTCTTATGCGGAAGGTCGCCCAGAAACAATAGAGAACCGCCGGCAGCATGATAGTTGATAATAGCGTCAAACGCGTCTTCGGAAAAGTTGCCGCGGATGTAGGGAACAATAAGAATATCACAGCATTGCCTGG
>CAIJKT010001136.1 GCA_903821255.1 uncultured Lentisphaeria bacterium
AACTAAAATCCGGATTTATTCTGACTCCTGACTCCTGAATTCTGACTACTTTTGCAATTACCTCTATGTTGTTGTTATTTCCAGCGGCAGCGTAATCTTCACCGTCGCCCCCTGTTCCCGGCCTGAGCTGTTCAGTTCAATTTTACCGCCGTGCGATTTTATGATTGAAGCGCACTGATACAGGCCGATTCCGGAACCGCGATTCTTCGTGCTGAAACCGTTCTCGAAAAACTTATCCGACAACGCAGGCTCAAAACCGGCAGCATTATCGGTTATCTCCATTATCTGCTGATGATTTTCCTGTCTGATCATAATCTCAATCCGGCGGTCATCAGTCCGTCCGGCAATGTCAAACGACTCGATTGCATTTTTCACCAGATTGACTAATACCTGGATAATCCGTGTTTTATCCACTTTGATTTCCTGAATGTCCGGCTCGGAATTTACCACTACTATAATCTCTCGTTTCTGCAAAGACGAGGATAACATGGACACCGCATCATCCGCCAGCTGTTTCAGCGACACTCTGGACGGCAGCGCTTTGTGTCCTCCGGCGTAAATACGCTGCAATGAAAGCACATCATTGATATGAGATACCAGATTAGCCATTTTTCGGGAATTATCAAGTATGATATTTCTCCTTTCAGACAGCGACTCCTCAAGTTTTGCCAGAAACGCCTGCAGTTTCGTCAGTTTTTCTCTGCCAAAAGTATTTTCCAGTGACTGAGATTGCTCGTTAAACATTTTTTGCAGCATAATCATGGATTGTATTTCCGGCCAGCCGTTGTCACCAAGATGCTTCACCGCCAATGTCCCGATGCCGGTCACGGCATTACCGATGTCATGCAGCACGCTGCCGGCCATCAGCGCCCTGCCGCGCTGTTCAGCCTCCTGCGCACTGGCTTCCTCCGCCCGCAGACGGTCGCGGATATCCTTGAAATTCTGAATCATGCCGATGACCTTTCCATCCCTGCCATAATAAGGCACCGAAGTAACAATACAGGGGATTGATCCTGTTTTAGACTTCAAGATAAAATCATGTTCCATGCGCTGCGGCAACTCCATCATCTTTTTAAATGTATACTCATCGGAATCGCAGCGGGTTTCGTCACAAGCTGAAAATTCCTGGCAGTTATGTCCGATAACTTCATTTCTAGGGAAGCCGGACATGCTCAGATATTGTTCATTCACCTCAATAATCTTATGATCATAGCTGACCACCCGCATACCGTCACCGGCAGTATTGAATATCTGCCTGATTTCCTCTTCCGCGCGTTTGCGCTCCGCCAGTTCCTGTTCGATTCTCGCGGCAAAAACACGTAGACGCCTGTTGACCTTATAGGCATATACTGAAAAAAGCATCACCATGCAGAAAAGTGCAAAACCGGCCATGAACCATACGCGATACTCTTTCCATAAAGCGGAAAAGGTTATTTTCCCAAAGTCCTTGTACGGCCCGATACGCAGTTCTTTCAAGCATTCATTAACCGGGGTATAATTCAGCGGAACCGACCATCCGGCAATTTCCGCGGCAACAG
>CAIJKT010001137.1 GCA_903821255.1 uncultured Lentisphaeria bacterium
AATCGTATAAATAGCGGACGCAGGACGCGGCTTTATGCCGATTTTAGCGTTGACTGCGACAGGTTCTAATGTCGCTCCCATCGCCTTTTTACCTATCCTCATCTTTGTTCATTTCTTTCATGCCAGATTTGACACTACCGCCCGGCCCATGCGGCCAGCATAACTAGACGGACAGCCGTCCGACTCCGACATTTTGGAGTGTCGTTGAGCATAGGATGTTTCAAATTTTCCCGAACTTCCGCCGCCATAACTTCATGACTCCATAATTTTAGAACTCAGAATTCCAGCATTCGTCTTTACATATATAGTGATTTTGTTAACCATAAATGATGCTATAAAGATGCAAGATGCTTGAAATAAGCATTTTACAGCTTTTATTTATGTGAAAATTAAGAATTCAAAACGTAGAAGCTTAAATCATTGACCGGCGCAAGCCGCAAGCTCCCGGCGCGGTCTCGCTTTCGCCGGACACTGCTCCTGCTTTAAACTGAACCATGCTTCATTCTGCTTTACAATGACTATCGTGATTTTATTTCCCGACAATTCCAGCGGTTCACTGTCCGCCTCCGCGCCGATCGTGCCATTGCCAAGATAACAGAGCAGATAGAATTTGCGGCCATCCTTCAACCAGCCGGTGACGCGTATGTTTTCCGATTCCCCGGAAGAGACTTCCATCAGTGCCGGCAATTCATACTTTATATTTGCAGTGGTTAACTTTTTGAAAGGATGCAGGGTCAGATGTTCCACTCCATTTACATTTTCAAGATAACACGGCTGGGTGCCGTACTGACGGACATGAAGTTTCTCCCGGCTGTATTTTACGAGTAGATCCCAGGTTTTCGCAGCCCAGACAGTTGAACCGGGCACTATTATGTGTGAATACGCGGCCCTGCCAACCCTTAATGTTCCATTTTCCATCACGCCATTTTGAAAGTCCGCCTCGTCCAGCAAATGAATCCCGACATGCGATTCCAGGCAGTTCAGCGCCAGTCCGGTCAATTCCTCTCTCAAGCCTCCGGGCTCCGCCTGCCACGGCAGATTCTGCATATGGAATGATTTAATCGGCCACAATATTGCGACCGGCGCGATTTGAGTCGCATCAAGCAGCATTTCCTGGAACGGCTTCAGTTCTTCGGAAAGCCGGTGCAGGCCGCCGCCGAATTTTGACCATGGGCTGAAATCCGGCGGACACTCAAATTCCCGTTCCGCTCTCAGTGAATGGAAAATACCATGAATGACAGGGGTGGTCAGCCCCATGACAGTCTGCCAGTTCAAGATCTTATATGCCTGCTCCGGCGTGAAATCTTTGCCGGAACATGCAAGCAGTTCGCTCATCACGCCCGGCAGTTCATGCTGCTGCGCAGATGAAACTGCGGAAATTATTCCAATATTGAGCATGGGATGATTTTTATCCCCGACTGCCGGGATGATAAGATCCAGCCCCGCCAGCGACAGATGCTGCTGCAACGGCATCAGATTGGAAAGACACGTCGCCTGTATCACAGGATCATCTTCAGGACTCATGTGCCCGATTAATTTCAACTGGTGCTTACCGCACCATGCTGAGACGGGTTCAAGCCATGCTTTTTCAAAACGCCTGCCGCACCATTCCCGGTAGTTCAACCGGGTCCGGATGCCTTGCGGTGTTTCAAGACTGGAAAAGAGATCAAAAAGCCTCAATCTGAGATCATAGCCGTATGCTGCTTTAAAATCATCAAACAGGCCGGGCGTCCACGGCGTTCCGCCATAGTATTTTGATTCGTCGGTGAATATCGCCGTAATTTGACGGCCAAACATATCCCCGACGCATTCGCGGTATCTTTCATGGGTGTATTCGATAAATTTCTCTGTTGCCAGCGGATTGAGCGTATCTGCGCAGCGCCCCCATTTATCATTTTCCACTGCTTCAACCGTAAATGCGACAAGCTTCTGTCCCGCCGGTATTTTGCCCGCCTTAACCGCATATTCAGGCGTGTTTGCCATGGCCCGGTCTGAAGTGTAAAGCGGCGTTGCCGGATAATACCATTTGCTGTCCCAGTTTTTCATCATCCGCCAGGAGCGGCGGACCATTCCAACATTGCCGGTCTTATCCGAGATCAGTTCAGAGTCTTCGCCGGAAAGCAGTGCGCAGAACAGCAGTTTCCCTTGCGCCGGGAAAAACCATAATCCGTCTTCTTTGATTTCATCCGGCGATGCCTGATGCATGACAATTTTACGGGCGATGAATTCGGGATGGTCAAGCACAAGCCGCCCGCCGGCGTTGCCGCTTGGATACGGGTCTTCGTCGTACAACCAGATCTCGATTCCCTTTGCGGCAAGCTTCAGCGCCGTCCGCCGGATGAAATCAAACCAGTCCTTGCCGCCATAGGGCAGCAGCAGCCCGTCACGCGGATGCAGGCAGACTGTTGTTATCCGAGCCCGGCTGAATTCCTCGATCTGCTGATCGACAAGACTGTCGTCGCAGCAGTCATTCAAAAACCAGAAATAAGTCAAACCGCGCGGCGGAAACTTATGAATTTGCGTCATTATGTAAAATTCCTTTCTATATCTGCATTAAATTTTTCCACCAAGCCATACTATTCCGCCGGTTCCAGCCGGTCATTCAGCAACTAGAGATTGATTGTTCGTCAGATAAACGATGCCAGCTTGCGATTGATTTTCTCGCGGAGATCCAATAACCAGGCGGCTTCGCTCGGATAACGGTCCATTTTTAGCTGGTAATCCAAGCCGTTTTCCAGTAGTTCCACAGTCGCGTTGCGTCCGATTTTCTCTTCGAGCAGGCGCAAGGCGCGCATATCCTGCAAGCATTCCATAAATACTTCATATTTCAGAGAATCAATTGGACCGTTCTCGCCGGGATATACCATGAAGGCATCACCGCCAGGAAACGCCATTCCTGCTTTTGGAAGACTGAATGGGTCCATTTTCTGATTAACGGAATGCCGGGAGTACCAGAAATTGAATCCCCAGTGCAGGAAGCCATGTATATTGTATTTGAACATCAGCATTCCCATAATGCGATTGCGGGCGGATGGGAAATGGAAGAACCGGTTCGGTACATCCACTAATTGTCCACAGCAGTAGTATGTCCAGAGATTTTTTACTCCAGACTCAACAAAAGGTTCAATGTGATTATTTGTCGGAATAGGATTACTGATGATTCCATTTTTATAGAAGTCAACATTAGAAAGCGCATCGATTACAGGGAATTCATCTACCAGTTCACGTATTATCGCGGCGGCCTGACTGTACTTTTCAATATGGTTAATGGAAGGCTCATCAGAAACGTGGAAAAAACATTTTTCAGTAAGATTCCGGCATCGAAACAGTTTAAGCAACTGTGGCATGAGTTGTTCCAGAAAGTTTTTATATTCATGATCAGTCGAAGAAACATGCCATCCGAAAAGCTTTGTCTCGATGCCGTTTTCGCTGACAACTATTTTAGGGGTGAATGCGGCTCCCCACTGAGTAAAGAAATGCGATATTTCAAAATACTCTATTCCCGACTTGAGACAAAGTTCAATCCAGCGTTCGAGACAGGAAAAATCAAACGTATAGCTGTTGCCGGTCTTAGCAATCTTAAGAAGTTGCGTAGTGGGACGTTCACCGCCGACAGCGGTATCCAGTGGTGGTGTCCAGAGCGGTGTCAATATCATATTGATTCCATGCTGTGCGGCATTAACCAGATATTTGCCAATCAATTCCCAGTGTTTTTCACTCCAGCAATCGACTTTGTAGTATGTGGCAATACAGTCTGCATGGAACCATTCGGTGTGAATCAAAGTTTGTTTCGGAAGTGCGACCGGCAAAATATCCAGGGAGAATGTTTCCGTCAGGTCGAGGTTCTGTTCAGTCCCTTTGGAGAAAAAGTGGATTGAAATGTCATATTTCCCCGGCGTGAAATTTTCAGGTATCCGGACGGTTACCCATAAAGTACGCCATTGGAATGGCAGCAGGAACAAAGAGCCATCCGATGGATACAATGGTTCTGGATAAAGCCCGGGAGTTTTACGCAAGACATTACTGTCAAATATCCAGCCAAGATCGTCGCATGGAGTAAATCCGGTAGCCCTGATTGAAATAAATTCTCCGGGACTGGATATCAATTCAAAATTGATATCATTGCTATAGGTATCGCTCCAATAGGCAATTTGAAATGAAAAAACCTCACCAAGCAATGCGGATGCACATTTAAATTCATGGGATTTGAGTTCCTCATCACAGAAAACTTTTTCCAAGGAACTCACCAGCTTAGTTTTAAACAACATTTTTAAACCTCCATATTTTTTTATCAAAACTTGATTTTCAGTATAAAACTACATCAAAATCATGTCCATCGAATAGGCTTCTGTCGACATTCACATTTTTTGTGGTTGTGGTACCAAAGAAGTTTGATTTTACCTTGATTAGAAAGTAACGCCGGTTGACGTTAATTATGTCTGCCGAACGTACCGCACCTGCCGAATTGGAATCAGGATAAAGCCTGCTGTTGAAAACTTGTTGTGTATAGGCAGAAACATTGTATCTGTTTGAATCAGTCTCTGTAGGCATCACATAAATCTCACAATCGCGGACATTATAGTTGGTTGCTTTATCTGTCCGGTTAGTATATCTGATTTGGTCTACGTTGGAGTTGGTATTTAGCGTTAAAACAATGTACAAATCATTATCGCTTATATTCGTAATCCTGAAGTGATCCGGTTTGCCCGGCATTGGAAACAGATTATCATCATACAGGACTCCAATTTTATTAGTACCGGAACCTGTACCAGTTACCGGGAACCAAAAAGGCAATACCTTATAGTTATATGTAGCAGTTCTGTGTTGCGGATTCCATAGAACGTCTTCGAGTTGTCTCAGGAAATAGTAGTTGGAAATAAAAGAGTTATCAGTGGCACGAGCAATCCGGAAGTTGTCAAGATCTGCAATCAGAGTATTGAAGCCATCGGAAGCATCCGGGTCAACCTGGGTACCGGCAACCCAATTATGCCATGCCTCGACAACCAGCAAGGTTTTTTCAGCATGCAACAGCCCGTTATTGAGAAAGCCTACTTTCGCAGTTGTATCGGCATCTCCGGATGCGGCGGCTATAGCCGCATCCATGTTGGTACGCATATTGATTCTTACTGTAACATTCCAGTTGACATAAGCTTGGTTAAAGAAATCACCCCAAGCATAAGAGGTATCCGTAATGCCGTCACTGACAGTTTTTAAATAAGCAAAATAGTTTCGAATCGTGTCTTTCGCAGGACCAAAGGATTCGTAAAATTCCTCGCAAACCATATCTTGAGTCAAAGGACCGACGTTGGTGTTCATTCTTCCAATCATGTACAAGTTCAGGGCCTGGGAGCCGAACTGCCCGGTAAGTGAATCGAAGTCTGTCGAGTAGAGCCCCTGTCCTGTTGTGTAAAGGCTGGTAATATCATCACCGTATTTATCCGCATAAAAAATTGGATAATTATGACCGGAATACAGATAATTTGGTCTTAAGCCAATTAAAGCCCCCGTATTTCTCCATCCACTGATTTCATCAAGCATCTGGTTTCTCAGAGCCGTGGTCCAAGGGAACATCATTGCAGGTACAAATCCAATGAGGATGTGGTCATTTAATTGAATGGACGCTACAGGGGGACGCGTATAGTTGGCGTATGCCATACCCACAACCATTTCCGGGGCAGTCCCGTAATTATTTATTGCTGTATTTTGCAACTCCTTCAAATATTGGGCCAAACGGTCAGACATGGATCCCATCTTCAGTTCCCAATTGGCTTCATGTCCATAAAATGCATTTGTGGCGTTGATTACCCGATTATTCCAATCCGTTTGCGACATATTCGTGTCAAAACTCGGATCGTAGTAGTCTCTGACCAGGCAGGAAGTACACATACATTTCTGATCTGTATCGTTTTCAGAACCGTTGAGCCAGGGATAGGAACTGCGCGAGGCATGCCAATTATCAACCTTTTGTGATTGCATCTGGCTGTTTGATAAACACATGGATATATGCGATCCATCACGCGATCCGTAGTCGTATGTACGCGTGCCATCGGGAAGTAGATTGAACCATTCTGGATGCGATGCTCCATATGTACTCCACCATGTTGTATACGAGTGCCCCATGTCCATATAAACATTTTGTATGAACCCCTGCCTGCGAAGCCACTGCTGCTGGGCATCCATAAATGCATCGAAAGTAGCCTGACTTGGCCAGCCAAGATATTGGCCAGAGTTATAAATATAACTTCCGGCATCTCTCATTCTAGAGAAGATGAATGCGGGTGTAACAGTTTTTCTTATAGTTGGAAGTATAATTGAACTTACTTTGGGGACTTGTTCGCCAGTCGTTCCTGGCCACAGCCATCGAATGTCAAGCTTTGTACGTAATAAATCGTACACACCTAGCAAAGTGCCAAGATGATTCAAATTGTTCATTAAATAGTGAGGACTGGAAGTGTCGCCAAGAGTATGACCACTACAATTATTAATCGTATCATCGCCGCAAATGTACAGATTGCCGTCTTCGCAACGGACAATGCATTTGCTGTAAGTCAAACCAGACGCAGAGATCCCGGCAGCGGCTGTTGCGCTACAATTGCCAAGATAGATATATTGAACCCCGCTTGGCTTTGAAGATTCGTTATAAATTCCCAGAGATACATAGCCATCTGTTGCCTTTCTAACGTGATATCGCAATTCTTTGGCGGCAAAGAGAACTGCGCCATCGGTGTAGACAAACGTGTCCGGACTTGTGATGCTCACACTATTGGGAACAACAATAGCCATATTGGCAGTATCATTAAGAACGACGGGATAGTTCAACACCTCGAATTCCGCCCATTGCGAACCTCCGCTACTCTGAGTCAATTTTATGTATCGTTTAGATTGCGGTGTTGTAAAAAGCACAGTACCGGTCGCGCCATGCGTCATTGCTGGTAGCGTCCATGTTCCCATATCAGACCATCCTGAAGTTGGACTGTCCGACACATAAAGTTCGCCAGATGTCGGGTTCAGGGAGCCAGCAGCAAAGCAGCTTGTTATTCTAAAGCCGTAAATATTCTTTGATTTCCCTTGGTCATAGACAATACTTCCCTCACTACCGATGCCTGCGCCATACGTCCGCGGATCGCCATCACAGGTATTAAGCGCCGGATAACTGTTTGTGCTGGTGGTATCTTGCGCCATTTTCCATACCGCCAGTTGGGGAGATTCAATAAAGAATATTTCAGCGATGCGGCTCCATGCTGATAAGATCAAACGAACATATCGCTTCTGCATAGGATCCGGCAATGCCACTTCGGCGAAATCGGTGCGAAGTACGGATTCCAGCGCCGGCATGGTCCAGGATATTGCGGTGGTCCATGTTGATTTGTCATCAGAAAATTCGATTGTTCCTGACTGTGGATTGAAAGTAGAAGGAGGAGTTCCTCCATAGCGAGGAGCCGTAATCCTAAATTTGGAAATTATTTGAGGATTTATCCCTAAATCATATATAACCCATGCATTACTTACTGATATTTGGGCCATGTCAGCCGTTCCCCATATCCCGTTTACGGTTTTCGAGGCCGGATAATTTGCATTCGTAAATCCATACGAACTGTCCACCGTAACAGCCGCTGTAGCAACATTGCATAAAGGAATCGCAACTAAAATGAATAAAACATAGCTCAGTTTTACATGTTTTGTCTTTGGGGATGCAGAAAAAACAGGATACTTATCACAATGAAAAATCATCATAACTCTTGAAATCATTAGTTTCACAAACATTAAAAAACAATTGCCGAGAATTCGTGAAAAACATAGTGTATTCATGACATATCTCCTTTGCATTTATGTTTAATTGCTGAAGCTAATCTTCCTGTTTTTAAAATCTGTTTTTCATCCCATAATCTGATGCTTGAATGCGATTCGCTGTTTTATCCCCTCTAAGAAATCGGACAAAATGGATTACTACATCTATTCAATCAGAAAAATGGGGTATGGACGTTGCTGTTGTTATAGTCATCTGTACCAAATAAGGTATACTGATTTCCAAATTCCCCCGCCTTGTATTCGCCCCTGTACTCTGACTATTAGTGAGTTGTCTGGTTTACATTCCGTCTTCTTTAAAACAATGAAGAACGGACTCTGCCACATATCCGGATCAAATCTTGAATAGAAAACTCTTTCCAGCTTTTTTTCGCCGTTCAACCAGACTGTTGCGGATTTGTCAACCCCTCCGAACATGATACAGATATAGTTATAAGGCGTTTTCTGGTCATCCGGCAACGAAAACCGGGTGCTATACCAACCGACATTCTCCTGTCCGCCATCGAATGCTATTTTATCTGCTTGAGCTACCCAGGTTTTGGCGGTATCGATATGTACCCATGACGATACACCTTCAGTTTCAACCGCCTTGATATCAACGTCTTTTCCCGGCTTCTGCCATTTGAAAAGCCAGTTCTCCAGTGGCATTCTGCCTGCACATGTTCTGAGCATCAGATGGAAATACGATTTATCAATAAAATCCAGACGTTCATTGTTTTTACACAAAAGAGAATTGATGACAAAGTCCCCTTCTATTCTTTTTCTAAAATCGTAGAGTGTGGTAATGGATTGCTCAAATAATTTAGTTTTTTCAAGATCAAAAGGACTATCACGCCAACTCTTGCCTTTTTTAATTGCATCAATTAACAGGCGTGTATGTTCCAATCCTTTGTTGAGAAAAACTACCCGCCCGGCGGCGTCCCTATCGTCATCGGTTGCTAACAATGCCTGATTGAGCAATTCCTGACCTTTTTCGATATTCTGCAATGTACAAATTTCATCGGCATATTTGAAAAGCCATCCGCCATATGTCGGGCTGACTTTGGCTTTGGCGGTTATGCCATTCCATAGAGAAAAATAGTTTTTTATCGCCTCCTTTCCTTTACCGAAAGCAGAATAATATTCATCCAGAAACTGATCGACGGTTAAATCGGGGCGCATATGCAGACGTCCCAGCATGTATAAGTTGGGGCCTTGAGTACCCCACATCGAAGTCAGAGAATCAAAGTCGGTTGCGATAAGGCCGTTTTCCTGCGCATATTTGAACTCGTTGCCGAAATCCTCCGCGAAGATGTACGGCATGCAGTACCCGCCCCAGAAATAATTTGGCCGTAGTACCAGGCGGCAGCCGGCCTTGCGCCAGCCATCCCATAGCTTTCTGAACTCATTTTTATTTGCGGACGATAGTGGGAAGTAGTACGGCGGAACAATCCATACATTTACATTTTCATTTAAAGTGGTCACAGTCGGCGGTTGAGTATAACCCGCATATGCATATGCCACTATTCGAGCATTGTTATCGTATTTTTTTGCCTCTTCCTGTACGGCCAGATAAAACTTCGCATAACGGTCAGAAAGAGATTTTTCATGCCGTGCAGGCGGGGTGTTTTTGGTCCCGGTGGCCGTATCGGGGGCCCAAATTTTATCGTTAACGACCAATTTATCCTCTGAATCCCAAGCTTGACAATATTTACATGAACATGGAAGATCGATTTCCCGCTTATCATTTTCAGCACAATTTATCCATGGTTTATCTGGAGTACGACTTTTTAACCAATCGGCAACTATCTGCTTGTGCAGTTCAGGATTCGAAACACACATCTGAACCAGTTCGGTTCTTGCATCGGCCGGCCCGCGTGTTCCGTCTGGTTTCATGGCAAACCATTCAGGGTGGGTTTGACCGAATCGTTTCCAATATTGAGTAAAAGCATGTCCGTAATTGGGGTTGGTATACTGCCCAAACCGATGATGCATAAGCCATGCATTAATCTCAGTCCAATGTGTTTTATTCGTGTCTTTTACCTCTGCTATTCTGAGTCTAGTGAAAAGTAGTTTGGGCTTAACAATGCGATTACTGTCTGTTTTGAAAACAATATTTTCTGTACACGGAACATATGTTCCGGTTTCCCCGGGCCAAAGCCATCTGACGCCCAATTCACGATCAAGGATATCATAAACAGCATACAGAGTTCCCAATTGTGATTTCCAGGTTGCCGCACTGCCATTTTTCGGTATCATACCATTGCCATCTCTGCCATAAAGAAACATTTCATTCTTATCTATTTTGATTCGGTAGGAATTGTCCGGCAACTCGGCGGCATTTAATTTGTTTTGTAATGATTGCTTGGTTTCGCCAACATAAATTCTATTTAATTCAGGTAAAATTGTTGCATTTTCCATAACGATTTGCAATTTTGCGCCAGTTGCTTTTTCAATATATTTTTGTAATTCAGCAGCGGCATAACTTACTGTTTCTGAGGGTGTTTCCGATACAATGATAATAGCTTGCGGTAAAGTATTTCTGACTACATCGAACGCTGCTAGATTCAAACAAAAAAACGATGGGATTAACTCTCCAAGAATAAATATGACGACAATGGTCTTTCTCATTTTTAAATAATTCCATTTTTAAATTTAATGTGCGATCAACCGGATTTAATCTTTGGCAAGAGTCCAGTATCGATTAAGACTAGTACCGCCAGCATCAGTAGTTAATGGGTATTTGATGTTGTTGACATGGAAATCACCCCATAGCATATTTACCGCATTGCTGTTGCCATGTAGCAATTTGATAGTAGCGGCGTTATTATATGTCACTGCTGCCGCAGATGCATCCATGAGCACGAAGGTGTTACTCGGGTCTTTCATTTGTGTAGCTTTGCAACCCCAGGTTACCACTCCTATCGCGATCGAGCTTATATTGTTGTTGTACCCGTAGCTCAGTCCGCCTTTTCCAC
>CAIJKT010001138.1 GCA_903821255.1 uncultured Lentisphaeria bacterium
AGATCTACACAGGCGAAGACACTCTTTCCCTACACGACGCTCTTCGATCTCTGTACTTTTAGTCAGCCATACGGATGATTTGCCTGCGCCACGTGCCTGCAATCTCTCAATAATGTTCTCTTTAAATTCTTCCGGCATGATTATTTTCCCCCAATATTGACTTTGCATTTGATCGCCGGGCCGCCCATCCCGACTGGGATCAACTGCTTCTTGCCGCACATGCCGGAGGACAGCCATTTCAGGTCATCGGAAACCATGCTTACAGTTTTTAACAGTTCAAAAGCCACTCCGGAAATGGTGGTGTCTTTGATTGCTCGTCCTAATCTGCCGTTCCTTATCTCAAAGCCCAGTGATACCCCGAACATAAATTCGGAAGTGGAATCCGCCTGTCCGTTATTGCATTTGGCCAGATAGTAACCGTCTTCAATTGAAGCGATCATATCCGCTAATTTATCTTTGCCTGGCACGATGCAGGTATTGCGCATACGAATCAGCGGTTCGTCGTTAAACGCAAACGCTCTGGCATTACCCGTAACCTCGTGTCCGAAATGCGCCGCGCTCTCCCGGTTGTGCATAAAACCTTTTAAAATGCCATTTTCAATAATTACAGCGTCTTTGGCTTCCACGCCCTCATCGTCAATATAAACCGGCTGCGGACAAATTTTCCCGAAAGCCGTATTGGCATAATCAATCAGAGTTACCAGCGGACTGGCCACCTGCCGGTTCAGATAATCACCGGCTGCTGAACCGCTCATAACAATATCCGCTTCAGTAGTGTGTCCAATGGCTTCATGGGCTAAAATCCCGGCCAGGTCAGCATCCAGTATAACTTCTTTTACTCCGGCAGACGCGAAACCGGCATCAGCTTTTTTAGCCAGATTATCATAAAGCCGGTCAATTCCGCCAAAAAGTTTGGACGGCTCGTCAAAAAGCTCCTCCATTTGTCCCAGTCCTCCGAAGGGCTCGCCTAATTCGACCGGCTCATGAGCTTTTTCAAGCGCCATAACGATTTTAATATATGTTCGCGGAATCAATTGCCATGCTGAACTTCCGGTAGAGGTCAAAAGATGTTTCTGCATTTCTAAATGCTCCAGAAAAACTCTTCTGGACTTCAACTGCGGATATTTTGAGGCAATGTAATTATCAATCTCTTTCAGAAACGCCATTTTTTCTTTTTCGGAATAGCGATTTTCTGTACCGGAGAAATCTTTGACAAGTTCAAGATTTCTGTCCGGCATGACCAGTTCTGATTTACGCGGGACGCGAGACTCCAGATAACCGGCATTGCTGATGGCATTGGCAATAATTTTCTCGACCGGTTCGCCGCCGGTTAAGGGACCGGAGGCCGCTCCCCATGCGCCGTTTTTAAATGAACGTGAGAAAATTCCGCCGCTGGTGCTTTTACTGTTATTGACACAGTCTCCGTTCAATAAACCAGTATTGTAACTGCGGTTTTCCTGTAAACGCAGTTCAGTGTATCCGGAAAAATATTTTTGATATTGTTTAAGGTCTAACAAAACAACCTCCATATCTTTTTCAGAATATTGAGCCGATCTGATAGATCAGAACAGCGGCGATGAAAGCCAGAACAGTGCTGTAAACGGCGGAGAATATCGCCCAGCGCCATTTGCCGGTTTCCTTTTTGATCGTGACCAATGTCACCAGGCACGGAGCGTAAGCCATCACAAAGACCAACATGGCGAAGGCGCGGGCGCGCCCCCAGCCTGGATCTTCCGCCAGACGTTGTGAAATCGAGGAGGAATCTCCTTCAGAGCTTTCACCCATTGCATAAGCGGTGCCGAGAGTTCCCAGCACAACTTCTTTGGCGGCCAGGCCGCCGACCAGCGCGATATTCTCTTTCCAGTCGAATCCGGCCAGACTGGTCACCGGGGTAAGAAAAGTGCCGGCCATGCCGGCGAAGGAGTGCCGAAGCTGCTGTTGAGCGGCCTGATTATTCAGCACGGTAATTTTCTCCTGATATGCGACATATGCTTTGGCTACGGCTTCATTTACAACTTTGTCGCCCCTTTTGTAAGATTCCAGTTCCAAGGCGAAATTCTGTCTGGTTTTGGGCAGTCCTTCAACGGATTTCTTTATCTGGATTGGATGAATTTTCAGAAATGCAACTGTCTTCTCAAGTTCATCTGCCGTAAAAATGGCCGCATACGGAGTGGATTGAGTATGGCTTGTAAAAAGATTCCCGGCGGTTTTAACGCTGTCTTCCAGGGGGCTGACGTCATATCGGGGGTAATACATCAGCGCCCACAGAATCAGATTGACGGCAAGAATTACGGTTGCCGCTTTTTTGATATACATATAGGTGCGGTTCCAGGTATCAATCAGCACGCCGTTCAATGTCGGCAG
>CAIJKT010001139.1 GCA_903821255.1 uncultured Lentisphaeria bacterium
CTGGCCTTTATCGGCGGATTCTCTTTCGGCGACCCTCGCGGCGCCGGAACCATTTTTGCCAACCGGCTCAAGATTCAGCTCCGCGATCAACTGGAAAAATTCATCGCCGATGGCAAGCTGGTCATCGGCATCTGCAACGGCTTCCAGACCCTGAGCCGCCTCGGCATGGTCCCCGCGCTCAACGGTCAGTATTTCACCCAGCAGGCCGCCCTGGCGCACAATGACTGCGGTTCTTTCCGCGATGACTGGTGCTATCTGAAAGCCAATCCCGCCAGTCCCTGCATCTTCACGAAAAACATTGATCTGGTCCGACTCCCGATCCGCCACGGCGAAGGCAAATTTGTCGCCGATGAAAAGACCATGGAAGAAATTGAAAAGAAAAATCTGGTAGTGCTGCGCTATGCCAACTCCGACGGCAGCATCGCCACTGAATTCCCTGCCCTGCCGAACGGTTCCCTGAACTCCATCGCCGGTATCTGCGACGAATCAGGACGCCTGTTCGGCTTGATGCCGCATCCGGAAGCTTTCCTGTCGCCGTTCAATTCTCCGACCTGGACTGCCGACAAGCTGAAAGGCAAACTGCCTGAAGAAGGCGAAGGCGTGGTATTTTTCAGAAACGCGGTTAATTTCGCGGCAAAAAATCTTTAAGCGCACGTTTTAAACCCCGGAGGTTTAACATGGCATCCGGAGAGAACCCAAACAGCCTTTACGAGAAAATCAAAACCAGTCCAGATGACTGGATGAAAATGGCTTGCGCGGCCGCGGCGGATTCTGTCCGCGCGGGCGGCGGCCCGTTCGGCGCCGTGCTGGTTCACATCGACGATGAAACCGGTAAAGTCATCCGCCACTGGGTGGATTGCAACCATGTTGCCGAATGCTGTGATCCCACCGCTCATGCGGAAATATCAGTCATCCGCCAGGCCTGCAATGAACTCGGCGTATTCAACCTGAACAACATTTCGGATGAAGCCTCCAACCTGATGCAGCCCGCCCGTTCTTCGCATTGCGAACTCTACAGCAGTTGCGAACCCTGCCCGATGTGTTACGGCGCGATCCGCTGGGCGCAGATTCCGGTGCTGACCTTCGCGCTGACCCGTTTTGATGCCTGTGACCACGGCTTCCTCGATATGACAATCTACAATGAACTGGCGCAGCCCTTTGAACTGCGTCAACTTAAGGTCCATAAAGCCGAATTCCCGGAAGCGCTCGAAACCTTCAAACTCTGGCAAGCATCAGAAAATCCAAGATATTAAAAACTGCCAAGTCCCATAATTTTTCTTGAAAAAAAATCTGTGCCGTATAGATTGATATGTAGCTTAGTGATATTCAACCCAAATGGAGTACGAAATCATGAAATGTCTGCCGAAAACTCTTGTTGTGTCGCTTTTCGCTGCCCTGGCCTTCACGGTGTCTGCCGACAATCTGCTTACGGATAACAAGTTTTCAGAGGCAGGTGGCTGGCTTTCATGGGTGGAAAAACCCGCACTGGATGCCGGAGGTTCGCTGACACTTCAGGATGGCAAAGCGGTGGCAAAGTCTCCTGCCGTTAAGAACCAGGTGCGCTGGAATCTCCAACTGTTCAAAGACATCGCGATCGAAGCAGACAAAAGCTACAAGGTAAAGTTCAACGCAAACTCCGACAAGGCAGGCAAGATCACAATCGGCTATATTCTGAGTAAAGCCCCCTATGCTGATTATGGCAGCACGACCATAGATGTGGCACCTGGCGAAAAAGTGTATGAGTGTATTCTTGCGGTAAAGAAGGACAAGGACGGAAAATACGATGCGCCGCGTTCGTTGCGTTTTTGGCTCGGGGAACTTAAAGATGCAACAATCACAGTTTCTGACGTGTCCATTGAAGAATTAAAGTAGATTCTGACGTTCCTGCCGGATAGAAATAGTCTATTTTGACGAAATCCAGGCGTCTCCGGAAGCACTTAATGTGCTGAAATATTGCAGTAGCTTACTGCCGCCGCTCCGTATCTGAGCGCTTTTTGAGGCGTTAATCTTCATTGCCTTGAGTAAATTTCCGTGTCGTGCCTGCCGCGGGTAATTTTTCTGTGCTTGAATCGTTTTATATTTTCATGTACAAAAGAATATTTTTCAGTTTTATGACTGTAAAAAAGTATTTTGTGTAATATAATAATAGTTTAAAGGAGTAATCATGAAAATTAAACTGCTGTTCTCTGTCATCTGCGGCTTAACGCTCGCCGTATCGGTTTACAGTGAAAATATCAAACTTAATAATGGAACGGAATATACCAATATAACGGTTGTGGGATCTGACGGGATATCAATTACGGTCGAGCACGACAAGGGCACCAGCCGGATTAAATATTATGACCTGAGCCCTGATTTAAAGCAGAAATATGGTTATTCTGCGGAAAAGGAGCAGGAGTATTACAGGAAAGCCGCGACTGAAAAACAGGCTCTCGCCGAACAGAACGCTCAAAAAGCGGAAGCGGAAAGAAAAAAAGCGGAAGAACAGCGCGCCTTGATCTTAAAGTTAAACAGCGAGACCACCGCCTTCCTGGAAAAGGGTTCTCTCTGCGTTTTCAAAAGCACCTTTTATACGGATATTGCCGGCAAACAATATGTCAATAAAGAGGACGGCATACTGGCGATTGAATATAATAATTATCTGCTTCTGGAGAACGGAAATTTTGTAAGGGGCGGATTTTATACTGCGGAGACGGTGGTTCAATATCTGCTGACCCCGCGCAATAAACGTGTTAATGAAGACTTTAAAAACGCCCTGCTGGATGCCGTAAATACCATACAGAATTATGGCGCATACAATAATATGCGTAAATTGTGCACTTCCCTGGTCAGTCATTACAATGAAATGGTTGAAGCAAACCGGAAGGCTTTAGCAGATAGAAAACAATATGACGTCAATCTGAACAATGGTTCTTATGTCACAGTTACGACTGTTCTGAATTCGAATGATTATAAATCTTTAAACACCGTATATACCAATAACAGCAACAATGTTACCGGCACGATTGTTGAAACGACGCCTTTGCCGTACAGTTATGATTATATGCTGAATGAATATAGAAAGATTTTCAAACTTTGCAGTGCAATGGATGAGTACAGCAATTCCGTACAGAATAATCTTTCGCGGATAAGTCAAGGCGCAGAAACTTACGGCGGGGTGAAGATGAACTCCGCTTATGCCGCACTGACGCGGTTTTACAGGACTGGTGATTTCGGCAAGTATCACACCAACACTCCATGCATCAAAACTGCGGAGTCCGATATTATTAAAGAATTTGAACAATTGTTTGCCAGCAAGGACGTGCAGAACATCTTGAAAGATTTATCCAGAATCAATAAAGAGGTGACTCTCCCGGACAATGTCTCCCGGAAATTAAACACCCCATAAGGAGCTGTAAAGAAATAAACTTTACAAGTTTCGCGAAATATCCCGAGGTGATTTTGGGAATTGCCGGAGAGGCGCATACC
>CAIJKT010001140.1 GCA_903821255.1 uncultured Lentisphaeria bacterium
CCAGCCAATGCATGAATCAGTGACGGATATGCCGGAAACCGGCTTCGTGCCTTGAACAATGCCATGGCGGCCTTCCAGCAGATTGCTTTCCAGCATTGTGCCGACAATGGCATTTTCTCCATCGGCAATCTGGTTTCTGGCATCGTACAGCGCGATCCGCTGTTTTTTATAATCCTTATTGGAGTTGGCATGGCTGCAGTCCACGATAATGCTCGGAACCAGCCCCGCCTTAGTCATGGCTACTTTGACAAAAGCGATATACTCCGCGCCGTAATTGGGCCGGTCGCCGCCGCGCAGCACGATATGGCAATACGGATTGCCCCTGGTCCGGAACACGCCGATCATCCCGTCTTCATTAATTCCGATGAAACTGTGCTTGTTGCGGGCGGTGTTGATGGCGTCGATCGCAGCCTGGCAACTGCCGTCGGTGGCGTTTTTAAACCCCACCGGCATGGAAAGCCCGCTGGCCATCTGCCGGTGAGTCTGAGATTCGGTGGTTCTGGCGCCGATGGCGGCCCAGGAGACGGCGTCGGCCAGATATTGCGGCAGGAACGGATCAAGCATTTCCGAAGCTGTCGGCAGCCCGATATCCACAATCTTCAGCATCAGTTTTCTGGCTTGCAGAATACCTTTCTCAATATTGTAAGTGCCGTTCAGGTCGGGGTCATAGATCAAACCTTTCCAGCCGACGGTGGTGCGCGGCTTTTCAAAATAAACGCGCATAAGCAGCAGGATGCGGTCATCCACCTGATCGCTGAGTTTTTTCAGCTTTTCAGCATATTCGATGGCGGAATCGGGATCGTGAATCGAGCACGGCCCGACGATCATCATGTGTTTGTTTGATTTGTGGTCGAGGATGTCGCAGATCGTTTTGCGCGCCTCGACCACCTTCGCCACGGCATCGGACGAAATCGGGAACCTGGACTTTATCTCGCCAGGCGACATCAATGTCGCTTTGCTGAGAATATTTGTATTGTAACTCTTTAGCATTTTCACTTATCCCTAATCAAGGAGTCATCTGATTCTTTATATCATGCTAAAGTTATCTGAAAATACCGCATTTTCAACATGTGATTCAAACACTGTCAACGAAAATTCAAGGATTTTTGCCATCCCGCGATTTTTATCCGGCAATGAAAAATCCGGAAAAAACAAAACTCATCATCCAGGATATGAATATTGTAACCACGGCTTGGCAATCATTTTGCTTATGTCCGGGGTTTATTTGAACGCCTTTTTCAGCGGCATAACAAGATCTATCACCCATTTTTTCAGCGGATGGTTTTCCGCTGCCGGACCGTAATAAATTTCGTAACACGGACGGCAGTCGCGTTCGAGATTATTCTGCTTCCGCCAATTGACAAATTCCGTCCAGGCGCCGTGAAAGTCATCATTGTACACGCTGCACAAATGAGTGGCGCAGAGACCGCCCGGCAGCGTCTGTATGACAATGCCGTCTTCCAGCGGCGGGTCCATTTCCGGCGTCAGGGTCAGACAGGCATCCATCCGGCATTGTTCCGGCGGAGTGCTTTCCGGACAGTCCCAGTACGCGCCGATCACCAGGCTTTTATCATTGAAAAGCCGGTTCTTGTGCGCCCAGCTCACCAGCCTGCAAAATGCCTGTCCGACATCCGGTCCGTATGGACCGACTTTTCTGACGCCAGCCACTCTCAAATCCGGCAGATCGACCTGATCAATTTTCATAATTCCGCCTTCTCATATTGTTAATTGCTTCAGACTTGAACACATTAATACCTAATATTAGCTATATTTACAAAAAAAACACAAACTATTATCTCATTAAAATTATTACTTCTCTTCCATTACCCCGAATTGCAGCGCGTCTCCTGCTTGCTCCGCAACTCTATTAAGACTACTCTAAATAAACATCAGTCCATATTTCTCTTCCTATATGATAATTTATTTGAATCGTACGTTGTGGAACTTCCGACACATGAGAGCTTATATTCAAAATGTATTTTACGAATTTTTCAGGAGAATCAATCGCAATATATTCTTTTTTGTAGTGCCCAGAGTTCCGATTGTAATTAAAAACAATACCTCGCATATTATTTAATAATTCGTTGAGCAAATAATGATTCAAAATAGGAATATGACTGCCGTTATAGCATAGTTCTTTATAACCAACAAAATAATTATGATTAATTACAATAATCGGTATTAGTTTAAAAAACGAAATGTCCACTCCCAATATTTTGCTGATTTCGTCTCTATTTTTATCAACATATTCGCACCGCTGTATTAACTGCTGTGCCGCTATTGATATGTCATTTTCAAATACATTGCTTGCTTCAATCAATCTTTCTGGCCTTATTGATGATTTTATTTCAGCAATAAAGAGATAAGTCCCATAAATAAATATAGCATCCATCTCTGGTCTATGAGCATGTTTATTAAGAGCCCGACATTCAAATCTATGAGAGATAGTATC
>CAIJKT010001141.1 GCA_903821255.1 uncultured Lentisphaeria bacterium
GATGTTGGCGCATACGTTTTAAGAAAAGGTACATCCCTTTTTTCCACTGTCAAAATACAAAGATTATGTAAAAGCAGAGATTAAGCGATTGCAGTCAAGCTATTTGTGCATAATCAGTGGAAAGAGCGGATCAGGAAGTCTGAACTTACATAAAGCAAACAATTCAAGGCGATTATAATATAGGAAAACCGATAAAATATGCGGAAAAATGAAGCTTGACACCTGATTTGATTGATTGTTTATGTTTGATTAACCAGTCAGCGCGCGGCGCATGGCGGCGGCGGAAACAAATTGATGGGAATTCCAGCCATGCCGTATTCCGGCCTGGATGTTGTCCGGCCGGTCATCAACGTAAAAGCAAGGTTTTCCGTACCGGGCTTCAAATGCTTCATACATTGCCGCGCCGGGCTTTCTGGCATTGACTTTGAAGCTGAAAATGCCGCCGGTGACCAGATTGGCGAAAGACAGTTTGCGGTACACTTCCAGTAAATGAATTTTGGACGTATCGGAAAAAAACACCAGCCGGTAGCCGGATGCGACCAGTTCCGGCATTAATTCAGGCATGCCGTCCATATCGCCGCCGAGAATTATATTCCAGCCGTCAATCATTTCATCATCGGTAAATCTGCCGCCGGTGGCCGCGCGGAACTCCGACAGCCATTCTTTTTCGTCAATCATGCCGCATTCAAACTTTTCCACGGCATGCAGAAATCTTGCGGGGATTTCTGATATGCTGCTGAACCCGAAATATCCGCAGCATAAATCATGGCGCAGTTGCATACAGACGCCCCCGATGTCGAGGGCAATTACTTTTTCACTCACCGTCCACTCTCCGTTTTAAGGTATTTCCAGAACTGTTTCAATTTCAGTAAGGCATTCGCAGCCGCCGGCAGTTACCACCACCATGTCTTCCAGCCGCATTCCGCCCCATTCCGGGTAATAGACCCCGGGTTCGACCGTAAGCACTTCGCCGCCGTTTAACGGGGTGTGGTTTTTCGGTCCCAGCCGCGGATTTTCGTGAATTTCCAGGCCGACACTGTGGCCGAGGCTATGGAAAAAACCGTAATTCCGGCCGTCTTTCCGACCGGTGGGAAACCCGTATTTTTCAAGGCTCCTTACCGCGAATGTATAGATTTCCGATGGAACCGCGCCTGCCTTGATTAACTCTTTTGAACTGTCTCTGGTCGCCTTTACCGCGTCAAACGCTTTCTTCACGATTTCAGGAGCGCGGCCTTTGACGAAAGTGCGGGTAAGATCACCCCAGTAGCCGGCTTCCGCAAGTCTCGGGAAAATGTCAATCACCAGCGGCCGGGACATGACCAGCGGCCCGGAGCCGGTGTTGTGCGGTTCGGCGCTGTGAGGCCCGCAGGCGACAATCGTCGATTCCGCCATTGCTCCGAACCGCATGAGCTCAAGATTGATTTCAGAGCGCAGGATCTCGGAAGTGAGCGGTTCGCCCTTCCAGGCCAGCGCTTCGTTGGACCAGGAACTGATTTGCGCTTCAGCAAGAATTTCATAAGCACGCCGCATGCCTTTCTCCGTGATCCGCATGGCAAGCGTTATTTTGCCGACTTCCAGCGAGGACTTATAGCGCCTTTCCGGAAAGAAATCGTCATTTTTGCACACCACTTTCAGTCCGGCGCCGCGTAATGCATCCGCCAGGTAGAGCGGAAAATCTCTCGGCACATTATATTCCGCAATGCCCAGCCGGACGGCCAGCGCCTGAATCGCCTCGACCATGCCGCCTGATGGTGCGGAGAAATCCTCAAGCCGGTGAACTTTTACCTCCGGATGCCGTTCCCGGATTCCACGGTCATGCTCCAGCGCGGAGAGAATGATGCCCTGTTCATTGCCGCAGCGGAAGAAAATAAACGCGTCAGGAGCGCGGAACCCGGAAGCATACAGCATATCCGCGGATTTCTCGCTGTCAGCCACAATCAAATCTGCTTTTTTCATTTTCCGGCTCTCTAATCCTTCATTTTTCATTTGCAAAAACAGCAACCCAAGCCATATTCCATAAACAGGCAACATAATAGTATAACAGATGATTAATAATTTATCAATTATCAAAGAGAGTATTCATGACAACGGGAACAGTTTTTCTTTATATTGCGATCTTTCTGAGTTCGTATCTGATCGGCTCCGTTCCGTGGGCCTATCTGATCGGCAGAATTTACGGACGCGATCTGCGCAAAGAGGGCAGCGGCAATATCGGCGCCACCAATGTCACCAGGGTAATCGGCAAGTTCTGGGGCAGGGTCTGCTTCCTGCTGGACATGATAAAAGGATTCCTGCCGGTATTCATCGTTACCATGCTGATTAAACAGCAGATTATCACCGACGTCAACGACCTGGCCCAGATTATCGCCGCGGGCGGCGCGGTGATCGGCCACATGTTCTGTGTTTTCCTCAGATTCAAAGGCGGCAAAGGGGTTTCCACTTCCGCCGGATGCCTGCTGGCAATGGCCCCCTATTCATTTGCCATCTCCGGCATTGTGTGGGTTGTCGTGTTCCTGATCGGCAGATACGTCTCGCTGGCCAGCATCGCCGCGGCCGCGGTGCTTCCCGTCAGCGCAACGTTTTTTTCCATTATGAAAGTGAATGATAAAGCGATTTATCCGGTGTCCGTTTATATCCTGGTATTCCTGTATGTCCTGGCGGTGCTGGCGATATTGAAGCATACCGGCAACATTAAACGGCTGATCAACGGAACCGAGCATCGGTTTGACAAGAAAAAACAAACGGCAGAGAAAGAAAACTCCAAATGAAAGTTACAGTATTAAGCGACGGCGCGTGGGGAACGGCTTTAGCCCTTGTTCTCTGCGCCAACGGACACGAAGTTTGCATGTGGGGGCCGTTCCCCGAATATCTGGCTCAGATGGAGTCGGCACGGGAGAATTCCCGTTTTCTGCCCGGCGTCAGCCTGAGTCAAAATTTGAAATTCGACCATGATATTGCAGCCGCGGTGCGGAATAGCGATATTCTGCTGCTGGCAACCCCGTCGCAGTATATGCGCGGCGTCCTGCTGAAGTTAAAAGATCATTTCAACCCGCAGCGGCATCTGCTGGTGAATGTCGCCAAGGGCATCGAAAACGATTCCCTGCTCAGAGTGAGCCAGATTTGTGCTGAAGTGCTGGGCCAGTGCCGCTATGCCGTGCTTTCCGGACCGAGCCATGCGGAGGAAGTCTCCCGCGAAGTGCCGACCGCCGTGGTGGCCGCATCGCCGGATATAAAACTGGCGGAACAGGTCCAGCAGGTTTTCATGAATGACTATTTCCGGGTCTACACCGCCACCGACTATGTGGGGGTTGAACTCGGCGGCGCGTTGAAGAATGTCATGGCGATTGCCGCCGGCGTGATTGACGGCATGAAGCTGGGGGACAATCCGAAAGCCGCCATGATGACGCGCGGCATTGCGGAAATGAGCAGGCTCGGCGCGGCATTGGGCGGCGACCCGAAAACATTCGCCGGACTCAGCGGCATCGGCGACCTGATTGTCACCTGCTGCAGCGGACACAGCCGCAACCGCCATGTCGGCGAAGAACTCGGCCGCGGTAAAAAAATTGATGAAATCCTTAACGCCATGGGCATGGTCGTTGCCGAAGGGGTGAAGACTTCAAAAAGCGCATATTGCCTGGCCCGGCAGGCCGGGATTGAAGTTCCGATCATTGATCAGGTTTATGCCGTGCTGTACGAAGGCAAGGAAGTGAAAACCGCCATCCGTGAACTGATG
Organism: uncultured Lentisphaeria bacterium; assembly: GCA_903821255.1. Next base: position 3,734 of record CAIJKT010001141.1, read on the forward strand.
ACCAGAAGAGCCAGAACCGAGATGGAATAGCAGCCTGAACCGCTTACCCGGCTTTATATTTTAACCACGGAAAACACTGAACGGCTCCTGGCGGGGGAAGTGTTCCTTGTTACCATATTTTACCTTTTTGGCAGGAATTGTCAAAGTAGTATTTCCTGCTGAAAAGTAATCAATAAATCAAATATTTTTACCGCAATGGCAGGAAAATAACGAATATTTATGACCGGACAGGCAGGAAAATCCTGTTCCTCCGCGCCTACGGCGGACAAGCCCTGTTAAATAGTTTTGTTTGGGAAATATCGGGAGCGCCAGCGGAGCGACATATTAATAGCTCCGTAATTGTATAATCTTTCAAGCTCCAGCGGAGCGATATGTTAATCCCAATATTTAAAAATGGGAAATTTAATAAATAGTTAACCGAAACTCAGGTTTGACCCCGAAGATTCAGGTCTTGATTCCAAGCTCAGAAAACACCCCCAAGCTAAAGCAACTGTCCTTGATCTGCTCGCTTTTCTTCAATTTTTGCCTTTTTGAAATTATGGAGGCCGGCAGATACATCGAAATATTGCGGCTTTGCCTTGCCTGATAATAAATCTGCTATCGTCAAAATTTGGATTTTCGGAACATCGCCATTAGGCGAGTGATAAAATCTTGCGCTTACAGCTTCAGTGGTCATTGGTCTTGTAGGTTCGGCAAGCGTTACAAATAAACCGACTGCCGCGTTTTCTCTTTCAACAGTTGCGATTAAGTCTTTCACCATTGTTACGCTTACATGCTCGCCGCCTTTCACTGAAACTATAATTTTTTTAACTCCGGAATTATCGTCTTGAAAGAAAATCAGGCCATCAATGCCGCCATCCGAGCCTTTTTTCTTGCCATGATACGGCTGGGCATTGACCAAAGAACAAGCCCACCATTGAAACTGATATTTATCCCGTTCGGCCAAATTCCTTGCTCCTTCAAAATCCATCGGCGTTCCATGAACTTCAAAGACAATTTTGGGAAAAGCGTCTCTCATGCGCTTTTCAATCAGGCTGATTGCCAAATGAGTTATGTCAATGCCGATCCATTCTCGCCCTAAAGCTTGTGCCGCATGCACTGCCGTGCCGCACCCGCAAAATGGATCAAGAACTACATCTCCTTTATTACTGCTGGCTTCAATGATCCTTTCGAGTAATGCTAATGGCTTTTGAGTAGGGTAGCCAAGTCTTTCCGCCGCTTGAGATGAGATTGGCAAAATATCCGTAATTACATCTTGGATAGATACTCCTTCGGCTTCGTCCATATAACGTTTTTGCTGTGGAACACTACCCTTGAGCGGCCAGTAAATCAGTCCGGCGGAATCTAATAAATCCAATTTTCTCTGCGTACTTGATTTCTGAATGGTTTTTTTGTCTGCTATTGTTTGTAATGCTCCTAATGGAACTGCCCAATGCCTGCCGACAGTTGTTGGATCTACCCCGCGCCAGGGTTTCCCGGAATCTCCTGTTCTCGTTCCCGCGCCAGTTAAGGTAACAAGGCGATATCTGCCGCGCTTATCAGAAAAGCGGTAAAAATTATCCAAATACGACTCGTCATATTTTTCAAAAACTTTATTCCATGTGATATTAGAATTCTTTGAATAGAAAAATATCGTGTCGTGCAATGGCCCCCATCTTTTGGCGCCGCCATGAGAACCGCTGCGTTTCCAGATTATTTCGTTCAGATAGTTTTCCGCTCCAAAAACCGTATCTAAAACAATTTTTAAATAATGACTGGCAGTTGGGTCACAATGCAAATATAAAC
>CAIJKT010001142.1 GCA_903821255.1 uncultured Lentisphaeria bacterium
ACCCCTTTGTAATGCATCACCCACATCAGTTTTGATGCTTTGTCGTAAGCCAGCTTGACTACCCGGTTATTTTTCAGCGGGCTGCCCGCGTCATTGGCATTGATCCAACTGAGGATATTACCAGTTGCGGCGTCATAAACGGCGATGCCGCCGCCTTGATTGCGCATGTGTTCGCGGAAAAACTCATCCGTCCCGCGATTGTCGAAAGCCATATTTACGTTTAGCGCAGGTTCCCCGGTGCCGCACCATATCTGATTATTTACCGGATCATAAGCCACGCAGGTTTGATGGCGGAATTTAATGTCGCTGCCGTCATAGGCTTTCTGGCGTTCCGTGATTTGGTCAGTATCAGCATTTATTTCCAGCAGCCCGCCGAACACCCGGTTCATCTCTGCAGACGGCGACGAGCGATAGCAAGTGATAAAAGAACCCGGCAGGAAAGTCGCTCCGCGGTAAATAAACGGATACTGGATAACCACATCGTTGCTACCATAGAAATTGTTATCAGCCGGAAACGCGGCATAGTCCCAATCAACGTTATCAAAGAAAGCGAACATCACGTCTTTGGCAACGGTATCCATGGTCGCGGTCAACTGTTTAGTAGTCGCATTCGCGGGAACTTGCACCAGTTCAATATTACGTCTTTTCGACTCACTCCGCACCATTCCAGGAATTTGTTGATGCAGGGTGAGAAATTTTGCCTTGCCGCCGTTCTTTTTGTATGAGCTATACGACGGAAATCCGGTGTCATCTATCATTTTTTTGATATTATTCACCCCTGGCCCGTCCAAACGGGAAACGATGTAATAGCCAAACATTTTCGAAGAAAATTTCTTGTTAAGCATATCAGGGTTGTAATAGTAAAAGTATTTATTCCTGCTGAAAACATCCGGAATGCTGTTGTCCGCCGCAGACTCTGACAAGCTGAACAGGACATATACGTCAGTAAGGTGGAAGACGGCGCCTGTTGATGCTGGAAATTCCGGGCTGACGGCATAAATCGGAATACCGCGCGTTAAAACAATATAGTTTATTTTGTCGGTCAGTTTATTGGTTGTCATATGGTTTCTTATGGCATCAACCATGGCTTTTTTCTCATCTGCGGTTACCTTCCCGAATTCACTGCCGGTGCTCTGCCAGTCTTTCATGGAAACATGGACAATATTAATGTCAGGAATTTTCCGCGCATTCTTAAAATACTCCCCGATCTCCAAAGACGCCGGAGCCTTGTCATTCACCACCACCAGGACATCGTTGTAAGACGGCATGGCTTGAAGAACAAACGCTGTAACAACCAGTAACGCAGCCGAACAATACTTTTTTAGAAATGTTTTCATTTTTCGCTACATCCTTAAACTAAAGTTTTCCTGTTTTTTGAACCTATCTACCGAACCGGAGTCTGACATTCGACTATGGTTCGCCGTTTTGCTGCCGTCGAGATGGAACTGCGAAAAAATAGCTTTTTTTCGGACTGCCTGGGATGAGGCGCCAACGGACTAAAATCCCAACCCTCAGTGCAAAATGCCTTTATTTACGTTTTTTCCCACAATATTGTTATTTCGCATATTGTTTTTTCATACCGGTGCTGCTCCTTGTATATAGTTTTGGTTATAAGCTTCTATGTTTTTAGCGTTTATATCAGTGCCTAAAACGAAATGTCGCCTGATATTATTTTTCAAAGTTCAGCGCGGAATAATTTTCAACGTCATGAAAGTTTTTCTTGACAGACGCAAAACTACTGTACTCTTGCGGAAAGGCGGTTAGATTTTCTCGGGAAACATTGACTTTCCAAGCGGAGGCCGGGCTGGATTCCAACGTTTTGAATGGAATAGTAAACACAGCGGTCCACTGTCCATTGGACTTGCCGGTGTTTACCTGCCAGTCGCCATTCCATTTTTCGTTGACGGATTGTCCGGGAACATGCAGGGCATTATATCTGGTTCCGTCCGGCCTGACCGCCAGGTGGTAATAGACACCGTCATTGGCCGGCGCGAAAAATAGTTCAATGCATTCGCCC
>CAIJKT010001143.1 GCA_903821255.1 uncultured Lentisphaeria bacterium
ATTGCACTTGAAATTCGGCAAGAAACCGAAACTGGAGATAAGTCAATTCGTACGTTTGTCTGCACAGCGTGGTCATATGCTGCGCAAAGTACCAGTTCATTCATTGCTTTTTCAGCCGCACTCGTGAATAATTCCATTGTTGCCACTACGCCGTATCGGTCAGGTGTTTCATTCGATTTTTTGATTGACCTTGACGCATTGCCCGATGGGACGATAGTGGCTTACGATGCAACTTATAGCAACTACGTTTACAGGGGTATTTGGGATTATGTGGATGGAAATCAACTAATGTATCAACAATTCACGAGCATTACTAAAATGCTTGCGGAGGCGAGTTACGCACCTGTTCAAACGGCAGGAAATTTTGAATTCCGGCTTACAAATTCCGATGTCCCACGCACGATTCATTCGTACGAATTGCTGCATGGGAAGAAACGAAACACGAAGAAAAAACCCTCATCAACGGTAGTACCTATAAGGGGGTTCAACAGTGCAGGGCTGGCAACTCAATATATCACCCTAGCCGATGTGGGTAAACAAGATAAGTGCTATTATATCGGGGTTTACGACAATTCAGGCATGATTTACAAAGCCGATTACGGGTATAACCTGGAAACGGTTGCGAATCTCAAAACGCAATTCCCTACGCTCATTCAGGTATATGTTTGTAAAGAGTTACCAAACGGTGAATTATTGATCAACTGTCTTTTTCTTGATTCAGGCGTTTATTCGTCAAAAATCATTCATTCAACTGCTAGTCAAACCGTTTTCAGCATTTGCAAAAACAGTTCAAACGCTGATTTTACACTTTCAAAATACACCAACGGCACTTTTCAGGCTTGGGGTACGGTGAAAAATGGTTGGTCGTACGATGCGCACGGCGATTATATTCTTATCTCCGAATACGGCGAATCAAACCTTCCTGACGGAACGACTGACCCGCTGGCGTATGACAGCGTTGGGTATATGCGATGTGGTTCGGCATTCTTGTCTGCAGATGGCGGGGTAACATTCAACGAAGTGTTCAACTATTACAAAAAAACAGGTAGCAACTATGATTACCTGTCAGCAACTGTCAATTCTGGGATAGCCAACTATGCCACGAATCAGAACAAAAACTGGTTCTCCAACCACATACATGGCTGCTTTATTGATAAATATACGAAAGGTATTGTGCCGAAAACAATAATTTCAGGCATTAATAACGATGTTTATTCTTCCTACATTCTTACTGTTCCTCGCCTGGTAGTGATTACGGGAGACGTCGATTATAAACTTCTTTATAGTGATGATCTAGGCGTTACTTGGACGTCCTGCAAAGACCTATTTTACTATTATCAGGGAGTTTCAGGCTTAGCAACACCGAAAGGATACCTAATCACGGGCGATAATGTATATCCACGTGCAGACGGAATTCAGTTGGTTCACCGCTCAAAAACGGCTGCAAATATGGATTGTGACGATGTGTTCACTGCCATGCGTCAGGCTGATTTTCTAAATCCGCTTGTCAATCCTGCTGCAAGCGAAGGGACAAGCCGTGTCTATTATTGCGGAGCCAGCATATCACGCAGGGATGATGAAAGCCCGATTATTGCGGTATTTCAACCCGAACGCGACGCATACTATACTACCGAAGGGCTTCGCGGCTGTGTGGCAATAAGCTACGACGAAGGTATCAGCTGGGAGCGGGTTTACGAGGACGATATTAACATGAAAAATATCGGATTTGCAACGGCTTATCAATTGTCGGATGACACTATTCTATTGTCGCCTGTGGCAAATTACCTGAATACCCTGACACCTGAGGCAACGGCATATAATTTGGCAAATCCAACAGCAATTCCGCAAGCATCGGCAAAGGGTGGTAAAATAATCGAAATTAAAATAAAATAAGCATGAAAAAACTAATTTGCACCAAAGAAGGTATTTGGAACGATGCCACTAAAGACTTGTACGGAAATACTAATTTCCCCGATCCTGTGTATTCACCGGATGATGTTATAACCGTCGAAAAATCTTATATGGATGCAAAGCCGACACTTGCCGAAACGGACAGTTACGAATTGACTTCTTGCGAAGTTACATTCCATGACGACAAGACAGTTACCGGAACACTGAAATGCATCGTTAATGCAGAATCGATTCAAGTAGAATTTTAGAACCCTTTATACATTTAAATAAACGAAAACAATGAATTTATTGACAATTTTAATCAAAACATTTGACAATCTGGGTGTCAAAATACTTGCAGCCTTATCGTCCGTTGGCGGATGGTTGCTGAGTATCATTATCTTTTGCTCTTCTTATTTTGGCGAGAGCAGGTCGCAGATGGCCATCATAGTTCTTGTTTCAATATGTATCGACCTTGGCTGGGGAATAGCTTCAGCAGTTAAGCGAAAGCAGTTTGTCTTGAGTCAATGCATTGTGAAATCAGCTATGAAAATAGCGATATATTGGACAATATTTACGATGATTTGCTTATCAGAAATCGGACTTAATGATGATTGGTTTGTCGGATCTAGCGTGGCATGCTCAATCCTTGTTGCCGCTGAGTTATGGAGTGTTTTCGGGCATATACTGATACTTAACCCCAACACACCCGCTATTCGCCTGCTATCAAAATACCTACAAGGTGAAATGAGCAAGAAACTTGGAATTGAAGAGACTCAACTAGATGAAATAATGAACAATAAAATTGAACAAAAATGAAACTAAAACTTAAACGCCGATTTTTCGGTCCCGCCTACACGATAGGCACATTATTTATTGACGGTATCCCTTTTTGCGACACGCTGGAAGATACCAACCGTGACAAGAACCATGACGGCGATCTGACGGACCCGGGCGAAGAAAAAGTTTACGGAAAAACCTGTATTCCGTTTGGAACCTACGATGTAATTGTTACTCCTTCGCCAAAAATGAAGCGCGATCTCCCTCGATTGATCAATGTTCCCGGCTTCGACGGTATATTAATTCATAGGGGGAATACGGCTGATGACACACTCGGGTGCATTTTGGTTGGAGAAAATAAATCAGTTGGGAAAGTGCTATTCTCCACCGGTTACGAAATAAAGCTTGTGGAGCAATGCAAAGCAGCTATCAAATCAGGTAAAAAAATAACAATCGAAATTATATAGACATGAAAAACAACTTAATATTATTGCTAATCGTATTTTTAACCGCTTGTTCGGGGATAAGAAATACAAACAAGTCGGATGTAAAATCCAATATCGATACGAAAACGGAAGTGTCAAAAAATACAGAAGTAAAAGAATCCGGCAAAACGGTAGATAAATCGACCGCTTTAATCGACTCCAGTGCTCAGAAGTATTTGGCACAAATTGAAAAACTGACAGCTCAGTATGAAGCCAGGCTAAGAACCTACGATACTTCTAAGCCTATCGATCCAAAAACCGGAACACCTCCCATCGCCAGTGATTTGACTATTACCAATAAAACTGATAATTCAAAGGAAACCAATCAAGGTGAAACTTCACAAACTAATAAGTCGCAAAATACAGATATTGAGACTGAATATAAACTGGAACTTCAGCAGCGCATTGATAGTTTACAAAAAGTGAATGCAAATCTGAAAAGTAACACGGAAAATAAAGAAGTTCCGGTAAGTTATTGGTGGTTCTGGGTACTTATTGGGATTTTGATTCCTATATTGGTATGGTTTATAGTAAAATTCAACTGGCATACTAAATTATTTGTATGGCTCCTGAATTTGTTTAGATTAAAAAAATAGTTTATTACTTTTCTTTATTCCCGCCCCG
>CAIJKT010001144.1 GCA_903821255.1 uncultured Lentisphaeria bacterium
CCTCCCATCTTGAAATGAACAGGTCAGGAGCCATGGCATTGAATGCCACAGTGTCCAACCCGTAATATCGGGCTATATACTGAGCCCGGACATTCTGAATTTCCTGGGAAATAATGGTAAATTTCTTCAGCCCGAACAATTCCTTGGCCCGGATAATCGAGTCCAGTGTGCGGTTTCCGCTTTTGTCGGATAAAATTACGGAGTCAGGAATACCGCGTTTATGCAATGCCCTTCCCATATCCGCGATCTCGTCATAACTTGTTTCCGGGTCGTCGACGCCGCTGATCAGCAGATATCTTATTTTACCTTTCTTATATAATTTAACCGCCGCTTCAATCCGGTAGGTGAAATAATCACTCGGAACATTATGATCGGTTCGGGACGTCCCCAGAAGCATTGCAATATCATTGTATGGAAGCGATTCAACTGAATCATAAAGAAACGGTCCGGCCTGGTTATTGACATGCCATGAACAAAGCATAATAAATAAAATGAATAGTGCAATTCCGGCAATGGAACATGCAAAGACTCTTTTTTCCCATAACGAACTTTTTTTCAATTTAAAGTGCAAAGTCTGTGTCTCCGCAAATATATAATTAACAAACATGCAATATGAAGATATAACCCTGCCGCGATTTTTTCAACAGGATTTCATGGGACGATTTTCATTTTCCGGTTTGTACCTGAATTTAAACGCGATATTTTAACAGAGTAAAAACGGGAACTTTTATGAAAACTACTTATGACTGCATTCCATGTATTGTTTCGCATATAGTCCATGTCGCCAAGATGGTGACGATGGATGATGACCTCCGCCGCGAGATAATAAAAAAGACCCTGGCGGAAGTCGTGGATGCTGATTTTTCGATTACTCCGCCTGAACAGGCGCGCATGTTTCATAAAATAATCAAGAAAGTTACCGGAATAGACGATCCCTACCGTGAAGTCAAAGATTGTTCCACCAGATTCGCGCTTGAGCTGCTGCCGTTTTTCCGGGAAGTGATTGAGTCAAAAAGCGACCGGTTTGAAGCGATTGTCCGTCTGGTCATCGGCGGCAATATCATTGATTACGGCGCGGACAAGGATTTTCAACTGGATTCCGCCAGACAGAAAATCCTCGATGTGTTTGACATGCCGCTGGATATGGTGGCAGTCAGACAGCTTGAGCAGGCCATGAATTCAGCGAAAACGATTCTGTATATTGCCGACAATTGCGGGGAAGCGGTTTTCGACCGGCTGCTGATCGAGCCTTACCGCGAAAAAATTATCCTGGGGGTGCGCGGCGCGCCGATCCTTAACGACATTACCATGCGCGAAGTCGCGGAGTCCGGACTTGAGGGCCTGCCGGTCAGGATTATTGATACCGGAGACATGACGCCGGGGGTGTCTTTGAACCATACCAGCCGTGAATTCATGGATGAAATGCTCAATGCCGATCTGGTGGTAGCCAAAGGGCAGGGGAATTTCGAAACGCTCAGCGATTATGACCGTCCGATCTTTTTCCTGCTGCGCAGCAAGTGTAAAGTAATCTCCGTACTGCTTGGCGGCGGCGAACTCGGGAGTCTGCATGTTATTCCGGAGAACATATGAGAACTTTAATCATCATACTGTTTGCAGTCATGGGAGTGCTGGTTCAAGGTTGCGGTTCGACTCGGGAAGAGGCGGCGAAGAATTCGCCGTTAAATAGTAATCAATCCATTGGAGGAGGCGGAAAAATGACGGAATTAAAACATGGCGACTCGGCTCCTGATTTTTGTCTGAAGGATCAGGATGGCAAAACAGTTAAACTGGCTGATTTCAAAGGCCGGAAACTGCTGCTCTATTTTTATCCCAAGGCCGATACTCCGGGATGCACCGCACAGGCCTGTTCGATCAGGGATTCTTTCAAAGATTTGACCGGCAAAGGGATTGCGTCAGTCGGCATCAGTCCGGATGATGTTAATGCCCAGAAGAAATTCGCCGGAAAATTCGACCTGCCATTCCAGCTTCTGGCCGACGAGGAACACCAGGTTGCCGGAGCGTATGGCGTCTGGGGTGAAAAATCCATGTATGGAAAAACATATATGGGCATTATCCGCTCTTCATTCCTGATTGATGAAAAAGGCCGGATCATTCAGGCATGGTACAAAGTCAAGCCGGAAGATACGGTTCCCAATGCCATTGCCGCGCTGAAGTAATCTTTCTAAAGAGGCGGGTAACGAAAAAATGTCAGAATTGAAATCCGGCGATACGGCTCCTGGCTTTGCGCTGAAAGATCAGGACGGAAAAACGATTAAACTGTCCGACTTCAAGGGCGGTAAACTGCTGCTTTATTTCTATCCCAAAGCGGAAACTCCCGGTTGCGTTATGCAGGCATGTTCAATCCGGAACGCGTTTCAGGAACTGCGCGACAGCGGTGTTGCCGCTGTCGGCATCAGTCCCGATGCCGGGAGTGCCCAGAAAAAATTCGCCGGCAGGTACAATCTGCCGTTTCAACTGCTGACCGACGAAGATCACAAAGTAGCCGACGCTTACGGCGTATGGGGTGAAAACTCGATCTTTTTTATAAAATATACAGGCATCATCCGTTCTTCATTCCTGGTTGATGAACAAGGCAGAATAATTCAGGCCTGGTATAAAGTCAAGCCATTGGATACTGTGCCCGACGCCATCGCCGCGCTGAAAGAGCATAAAAACAGAAGTCAGCAGTAGTCATGGTACATCGGCGCCTGCCGCCTTCTGCCTCGCTTAGCTTTTCTTATACATCGGAGAATTCAGTCCGAACATCGCTTTCTTCAGGTCGAGATAGTAGAGATAATCCTCCGGCGTGACATTTGGCGGACAGCGGTGATCGCAGAACGGAATGTAACCGCCGCGTTCGACATACGGCAGCAGCGTTTCCATATATTTCCTGATCGCTTCTCTGCCATGCCCAATCTGGATTTTGTCAAATCCTCCCATAATCCGGAGTCCGGGATTCCGGTCGAGCAGTTCGCCGGGATGCGCACAACCCATGACTTCAAACGGGAACAGGCAGTTGATGCCGCCTTCCATGAAGTACGGCAGAATGGGGCGGACGTCGCCGTCGCAATCCGAGTACCATACGTCAATGCCGTGCGCTTTCAGCTTCTGATTGATGCGTTTGTAGCGCGGCATGACGACATCGCGGAAGAAATCAACCGAAACAATCGGGCCGTTTTTGAAGCAGATATCTTCCCAGCCGGCGGCAAAGTCGAATTTGAAATGCGGCAGCATCTGGTCCAGGTAATCTTCGACCAGCAGGCAGCAGGTTTCCACCATGTCCTCCACCATTTCAGGATAATCGAACGTGGCGTAGGCCAGGCCTTCAAAGGTCAGCATGTCGCGGATTTTGCCGATCATGGAACCGGTCCAGATACCCAGCGGGTAATCCCGGTTGTCCGGGTGATCTTTTTTGAGTTTGGCAATATCCGCCTTCCGGGCGGGATCATCCCGACGGAAACGTTCCGCCTTGCATTTCTTCCAGTCTTCCGGGGTGACAATGCTGGATTTCAGGTAATGCGGAATTGAGGAGCCCTGACCGGCTTTCTGCACTTCCGCCAGCAAACCGTCGCCGTTCATAACTACATTGACGTCATCCCGCTCTTCGACCACTTTATGCTCAAACGGCGGACTCATCCAGCCGTTGCCGCCGATGACGGCGATTTTATCAAAATTGAAGAAGATATCGGCTTCGGTATTGTTTTTTATCCCGTGGTCGCGGAATAGCGGCCATTCCGTGAAGTTCTCTTCCCAGTAGCCGAATTCCATGTTGAAACAGCGGTCAACGCTCTGAAAGTGCATTTGACGGTTGAAACGCTCGCGGTCGGTCATCCGGCCTTCCCATTTTTCCAGTATCGGTTTGATTGCCATATCGTTAAATCCTCTTTAAAAATTGTTATATATACAATAATAATGTATTTTATTGATTTGTAAATGTATAAAAATCGTAATATGATATACGATAGTAATATTAGGTGATGAAAATGAAGATTTTAAGACCTGAAGATGTTTCTCCCGTTGTAAAAGTAGCTAATTACATGGCGCTGGAGGAAAGCAGGAAACAGCATTGCTGGCTCAGGCGGCGCATTCCGGATTTCGAACTGATATTGTCGATTCGCGGCGATTTTGAATTCATCAATCACGATACCGGGGAAAAGGCACTGCACCCGCCCGGATCGGTGCTGGTCATTTTTCCGCGTGAATTCCATTCCTATCGCCTGATTTCAAACAAAGGTTTTTTCAGTTGCATCCATTGCGAACTCATGCCGGACGGTATTTTTACCGACGGCGACTACACGCCTGAACCATTCCCGAGGCGCATTACCATGACCGGCGGCGGCGAATTTCAGGACTTGTTCCGCCGGGCTGCCAGTACCGTTGCGCAGCCGGGCCGCTTCAGCGAAGAAATCCGCAATACGATTGTCCGGGAACTCTGGCTGCGCCTGGCGGAAAGATGGCTGTCGTCGGCAGGCGGCGAAAGAAATGTCCGGCTGGATGAAATGCTCAACTACCTTAATGACAACCTTACCGCTCATCCAGGCCGTTCCGACCTTGCAGGAAAATTTCATCTTACCCCGCAGCATATCAATCTTATCTTTAAAAAAGAGCTGGGCATTGCCCCGACCGGTTATGTGCATCGTGAACTGGCCCGCGCCGGCTATCGCATGATTCACGAGGAAGGGTTAAGCGTCAAAGAAACCGCCGACCGTCTGGGTTTCTCCAGTCAGTTCTATTTTTCCAGAGTATTCAAAAGCGTCTTCGGCATTCCCCCGACGTCCGCATGAACCGCTGGTTATGGCATTGCGCAGCCGACCAAATATGAACTCATTTCAACACCCAGTATCCAACACTCAATGCGCTCCGTGTTGCCCCCGCCGATGCAGAGCAATATCTGACAGAGAGAACTTGCATATCAGCGACTATGATTTATAGTATAATTATCTGATGCTATTTAATTATTTTACAGTACGAAAATTACCTGTTTACAGGAGGTGTTTGTAAAATCTCAAAAAACTTCTTAGACGATAAACATTAAAACTGATATAACCATTGGAGAATGATCATGAACTTAAAGAATTTGCAGTTGAACGGCGCTGAACTAGTTGATCCGAACGCTGAATACAGCGCCGGGCCGGAAAACTACATGAATGTTTCCGTGAATCAGTCTTTGAGCCAGAGCATTGCGGCAGATGATGGCGCTGCCAATGTCGAGGCTGATTGCATAAATCCGGACAGGTCTTTTTCCGGAGATATTGTGACAAGCGCCGACCGGCTTTCATCATACAGCGGAGTCAGCATCAGCACAAGCGACGGAGCAGGCAATTTGCCGGCCGGCGCACTCTCCATGCAGTTTTCAAATAATGTTGCCGCTGCTGTTATCAGCGCCGGACCGGATGCCGCGGATACTTCAGCTTATAGCGGAACCGGTATTGCGGTTCACAGCGCGAACGCAAATCCCGTTGAACACGATATCCGGGCAGCGTCCAGTATCACCGTCAAGGCAGATGCCGCCGCCGGCTCCATCAGTAATTACATTGCCGGGTATGGCGCTTTAAGCTATACTGGTTTCGGGGTGGCGTCAGACGGAAGTACCTATTACCGCGTCGACAACACCAGCCTCCGGGCAATTGACGCGGAAAAATCATCAGTCGGTGATAAAGAACTGTGCTGGGCCGCCACCGCGACCAACATGCTTTACTGGGCCGGATGGGGCAAGAATGCCGGCAGCCTGTCTGTTAAGATCGAAGATGATCTGTTTGAATATTACAAAAAATATTTTACAGACGCCGGCAGCTTTATTGATTCGGGTATTAATTGGTTTATGAGCGGTAAATACGACAACAAAGGCAATGCAAGCGCCGCGGCGTTGAAACCGGACATCGGTGACGGCGGCGGTTTTTTCAAGTCTGTTTCAGTTTCAAGCTATTTGACCGTAGATTCGAAAACAAAAACCGTGATGAGCAGCATTGAAGATAACCTGAAAGCAGGAAATGTCTGCGGATTAACTATTGTCTGGGACCAGACCAGCGCTCATGCCGTGACTTGCTGGGGCTATGGATATGATGCCAATGTCAAGAAAAACAGCAGGAACTATTACACCGGTATCTATATCTCCGATTCTGACGATGACAGATGGCAGGGGCGTACCGCGCCGGATGTCATCCGTTACTGTCCGATCACATGGAACAGGAAAATGGGCTGCTACACGGTTACTTACGAGGCGGGAACGTTTGGATTTTTAACTGAAGTGGTGGGACTGAAAAGGACGTATGTCTTCAATGTGTATGATGCGGTTTCCGGCGACAAGGTGCAGGGCGGCACTCAGACTGTTTTTGCCGGCGGCAATGCGGTTGACGGCGTCATCGGTTCCGGCGGCAGTCAGATTGTTTCCGGCGGGACCACGTCCGGCACGCTTGTCAACTACGGCGGCAGCCAGCTTGTTTCCGCCGGCACGGCAACCGGCACAGTTATCAACTCCGGCGGTTATGAGACTGTTTCCTCCGGCGGAACCGCCGCTGACGCCACGGTCAATGCCGGCGGCAGCATGAATGTGTCTTCCGGCGGTATTGTAAGCGGTACGCTGAATGTTTCCGGCGGTCATGTCATTCTGGATAATACCGACTCTCTCAATGGCATGTCAAAGTTGTCTTACGCTTTGTCCAAGGCCAAGACGGATGATGTGCTGATAACCGTCAAGGGGGGTATCCTCGGCACCTGGACTCAAATCTATACGCTGAATGTTGACAATACGGCAAAAGGTTCGTATGTGCTGGCGGACGGCGCTGATCTTTCCGGGATGAACGGCAATGTTTTCACAATCACTTATAACAGTTTGAGTACCAGTCTGATGGTCGGCTCCAGCTATGTTTTTGCCGACGGCAATAAACTGTCACTGAGCCTGACCCGCAACGGCACCGACCGGCTGACTGCCGCATTCACGGCTGATACTGTTCCGCCGCAGGCTCCCGCCGGCATGACGCGAACTGTCACCGGACGCAGCGCGGCCCTGGACTGGAATGACTCGTCCGATGCCGACAGCCGGGTCAGGCTGTATGAAGTCCGGGTGGATAACAACGCAAATTTCAGCAGCCCGGAATATACGGCGGCGCCTGTTGCCAGCGGCATCACTTTCAATAAGTTGACGGATGGAACGTATTACTGGGATGTGCGCTCACGGGACCTTGCCGGGAATTATAGCGCCTGGAGTTCCGGCAGCAGCTTTACCGTGGATGCGACTGCGCCGTCTGTTCCGTCACGCTTAACCAGAAATGTTTCCGGCAACAGTGTGACATTGGACTGGAGCGATGCAAAGGACAGTACCAGCGGGGTCAAACAGTATGAGGTGCAGATTGATAATAC
>CAIJKT010001145.1 GCA_903821255.1 uncultured Lentisphaeria bacterium
GGTCAAACTCATCCGTGCCGCGGTTGTTAAAGTCCAGTAGCACATTCAATGACTGCTCGCCGGTGCCGCACCATATCTGATTCTTGCCCGGATCATAGGCCACGCAGGTCTGGTGGCGGAATTTAATGTCGCTGCCGTCATAAGCTTTCTGGTAGTTAGTGATTTCAGCCGTATCAGCATTTATTGCCAGCAACCCGCCGTTTTCCCGGTTCATCTCTGCCGACGGATTCGAGCGGAAGCAAGTGATAAAAGAACCGGGGAGGAAAGTGGCTCCGCGGAAAATAAACGGATACTGGATGACCATATCATCGTCAGCATAAAAATTATTGTCGTCCGGTAACGCGGCATAGCCATATCCAACGGGAGCGGCATTATTAAAGAAAGCGAACATCAAATCTTTGGCGACGGTATCCATCGTCGCGGTCAATTGTTTGGTTGTCGCATTTGCCGGAACTTGCACCAGTTCAATATTACGTTTTTTCAACTCGTTCCGCACCATTGCCGGAATTATTTGATGCAACGTGAGAAACTTCGTCTTCCCGCCGTTTTTCTTGTACGATGCATACGCCGGGTATCCTGTGTCATCGATCATTTTCCTGATATTATTCACCCCCGGACCATCCAGGCGCGACACAATATAATAACCGAATTTTTTCGAAGAGAATTTCTTGTTAAGCATATCGGTGTTGTAATAGTAAAAGTATTTATTTCTGTTGAAAATATCCGGGATGCCGTAGTCCGTCGCGGATTCGGACAGATTGAAAAGCAAATAAATGTCAGTAAAGTGGTACGGTGCGGTCGGGAATTCCGGACTCTCGGCATACATTGGAATCCCGCGCGTTAACACAATATAGTTTATTTTGTCTGTCAGGTTATGGGTTGCCATATGGTTTTTTATGGCGTCAAGCAAGGCTTTTTTTTCACTGGGAGTTGCTCTCCCGGCTTCCTTGTTGTAGTCGCCGGTCGCTCCCTGACAGTCTGTCATGGAAACATGCACAACATTGACATCAGGAATTTGACGGGCAGTTTTAAAATACGTTCCGATTTCCACCGACGAAGGCGCTTTGTCATTAATCACCACCAGAACGTCATCGTAGGACGGCATCGCCGATGAACTTATTGCGCAAACTGCAATAAATGACGCCATAATCAGTTGCCATAGTGCTTTCATCATAATCTCTCCATTTTATAGTTTACAGTATTTAGCTTCAATATCTTATAGTTTAAAAAATGTATATGATTGCAAATACCGGACCGGCCAACGTATTTAAATACTTCAGCGTGCCTGCCGTTTATTATTTATATCCAGGCTGATATTTGAACAGCGCCTGTCAAGTCATTCATTTCATGGGGAAGATTTTAATATAATCTATTTCCAGCGTGAAATCAGCGCCGGGAGCGGCAATGACGCCGAAGTCCCAGAAAGTGATGTTTTCCATATGATCTTTCGTTTTTGAAACCTGTAATTTAGCTTTGATCCAGCCGGATTCCGAATTCTCATTGAGATCAGCCGGCACATAATAATTATCACTCGCGATGTATCGTTTGCCGGTGGCCGGATCCTTGGATGATTTCAGGCACAGGCCAATGCTTTTGATGCCTTTGCCTTTGTAGCGGAACGCCCACTCAACGGCCACCGGCTGCGTCAGTTGAAA
>CAIJKT010001146.1 GCA_903821255.1 uncultured Lentisphaeria bacterium
GAACAATACTTCCGGCTTTAACAACGGCTGCGCAGTTAAGAACCGGAACGCCGGGCAGCGCAATTGAAAAAGTTTCATCAACTTTAATTTCCAGTAGTGCGCCATTAAAGTCTCTGCAAATATTCTGCGCGATCATGTTCTCTCCGGGTTCATCATTTTTTACTCTTTTGCTTCATTAATGAAATCTTCTATTCTGCTTTCCTGCATTTTTGAATATCGTGCGCCAAAATGAGGAAAATACTGCTTGTCCAGGTGTATGCGCGGTCACGCAGTCCGGCACCGGTAAGCGCATCATAGCATTCCGCAAAACCGTTCACCGCCGCATTGGCGCAGAAGCGCTGCCTGAGCTCGCCGGCCAGCTCTCCATGACCGCAGCGTTCAAGTCCGTCGATGATCAACATGGTACTCGGCGCCCAGCTCGGACCGCGCCAGTAGCCATCAGCCTGATAGTGCGAAGACGCCGGGTGTTCAGTGGCAAGTCCGTAAGGAGTGAGAAAGCGTCTGATATTTAATACTAACTGATCCCGGATTTTTTGCGGCAGACGGCGGCCGAGCAAAATCGGCATGCAGCCAAGGAGACTGTCAGAAGTCTCACTTGACACTCCATTGTCGGATCGCTGCGAGATAAACCGCCGTCCGTCCCATAGACGCCGTACCAGTGTCCGGCACATGGAGTCAGCCTGTCTGGTCCATTTCTCCGCCGCCGCCTTGTCGCCCAGCATCAGCGCAAATTCAGAAATGGCGTCGAGCTGTTCGATGATAAGCGTTGAAAGATCCGGACAGATTTGCGGGAATCCGACATCAAACAGAGTGGCGTTGTCCCAGCCGGATTCGAACCCGTGAAAATACTCCGGCAGTCCTTTTTTGTGCGGCATACGGCGGCCCAGCCAGAACTCTGTCAGCTTCACCAGCTTCGGATAGACCTCCTGGACAACCTGCTTATCGAAAAAGCGGTTTGAAGAGCGCATTTTTCTGAAAGCCCATCCATGAACCGGGGGTTTGACAAAGTTGTAGAGAGTAACGGTATCGCTGTAATTATCCGGCAGCTGACCGCTGGGCAGTTGCAGGTCAAACGGAAGCAGAAACTGCTCAAGCGCAAACTCCGGCATGCCTTCAGCCAAAGCCATTGCATTGAAGCAGTGGTCCCAGCTCCAGAGCCTGCACATGACACGTTTGCTCATAAGCATCGCCGGCCGGCTGAACAGTCCCTGTGGATGAACGACCGAACTCCAGTTGACATAGGCGGCAAGTCCGGCCGCCTCGACAAGTCCGTCCGGAACCTTCAACTGCCTGGCGGCGAAAGCATTAAATTCTTTTTCAACCTTCTGCTCCGATGCCCGGTAGCTGCCGGCATAACGGCGTTGATCCCATGAACCTATGAACAGCTCAAGGGCTCCCTCTGCGATTTTGTCACCGTCATCCGGGATAAATGTCATCTCATTTTTTGAACAGAAGATGGTAGTATGTATGCCCGGTATCGCCGGATCACCCCACACAACATTTCCCGAAAGCTTTCCGTGGAGCGAAGTGAACATCACCAGCTGCCGATGCTCGTGTCCGTTAAAAACCCATTGCCGTTCATTATGCTGATAGGCGCTGTTTCTGGTACGGGCGGCAAAGCGGACAGACACACCCTCCGCCCGCACACGGATAACTTCGGATTCGGGTATGCAGAGGCGAACGACGCCGGATGCGCTTGCGAGTATCAGTTCCGATGGACTTGCGCTGGTTTCGAACGGTACCGGCTGTCCATGCTCCAGCAGTTCAATGCGGAAAAGGGAACGCTCACCAGCGGAACTCACGGTGCGCAACCAGAGTTCTGAAGCGTTTTTTGTTCCTTGAAAATAGTTGCCGCCAGGCTCCATCATTGAAAAAGCGAAGTATGAACCATAGCGGCTGAATGGCACAAAACGCAAATCGTAAGTCATAATTTTTTACCTTTGGGCTTTATGGATTTGCTCTTTCGAGTCAGGTTTCAATTCCCCGACCCAGACGCCGTCAGGGGGCAGGATTACTTCGTTGTCCGCAGTAAGCGGATTGTCGGCTGTCCAGATGACGGACGGCTTCGCCGGCAGCCGGTAGCGCAGTTCCGTGTCTTTTGTGGTA
>CAIJKT010001147.1 GCA_903821255.1 uncultured Lentisphaeria bacterium
CTTTGTCGCCGAGCAGGATGGTGCAGCAGTCATGAGCGCGCGGAATGATCAGTCTGGTTTTAGCCGCATGAAGGCCTTTGGCGGCGTTGCCGCAAAGCCCGAACCCCAGCAGAATGGCGTCATAATGTTTTTCGGCCTGTTCCGCCCGGTCAATTCCGGATTGAATAGTTTTATGCAGTTTATCGCAGTGGATATGTTCGCCCAGTTCAAAAAATTCCAGATCAATCGTATGCGGACTTTGCGCCGCGCAGTAACTGAGTTCCCGGAAAAAAACATTGCAAGCGATGATTTTAAGGTACATTTTATTAACTCTTTTTGTTATATTAAAGCTATTGCATTTGTTAAATTGCAGAATTCAGATTCAAGCTTATGCCCAGCGAAAATGGGGTTTGATGTGACGTTTGGCGCAATCGGTCAAATATGAATTGATCAAAGTCTGATATGGTGTTCCAGTTTCTTTAGACAATATTTTGAAATACTCCACAGTTTCCGTTTCCAGCCGGATAGTAACCTGCTTTTTCAGTTTTGCCGCATAAGGATTCTTGATTGATTTGCTGAAATCATATTCTTTTTTCATAGTTGAAAATTCCTGTATTGCCTGGTTTCGTTTCGGGTTGCTTTTCTTGCCGATATAATTCTGATGGTGTTTGCGTTTTCACGGTAACAATGACATACCAGCAATAAGCGCAATGAACAATCAAGCCCCAGCAGAATAAAACGGTCTTCTTCCCTGAATGTTCCGGATCAAAAATCACCCTGCCGTGTTCATCCGCAAATGCTGTACTGGCTTCGTGAAACGTAATGCCATGTTTACGTTTATTACTCTGGTTTTTGTTCTCGTCTCATATAAATTGTATCAATTTTTTACCTGAAAATTGTTCTGTAATATAATTATAATGTATTTACACATAATGTCAACCCTACTTACTCTAAAACGTATAGTCTATGCATAAAAATATCGTTATAATATTTTTCATCAATTCTAATCTTCACCTTATTTTTATAGAATCATCGGTGAACTGTAGATACGGCCTTCGGTATCATACAGGTTAAAGTAGTAAGCGGTCGCGGCATACGGGATTGAGGCTGAGAGCACGGACTGCCTGGTGTCCATGGTTGCGGCGACGGTATTCCAGGTCCGGTCCTGCCACATGCCGGAGGCGCGGGTGAAGTTGAACTCAGCTTTGACTATCTGACGCGAACTTTTAAATGAAGCCGAGGCTGTATTATTTTTGGTTTTGATCTCTCCGATAAACGGCGGCAGTTCCCTGCCTGCGATCACCGATTGGGCAAAGTCGTAGATTTCAGGAGGATTTTCGCCGAGTCCGCCGTGACCGTGCGGCATTCTGACTTGAATGGAAAGACGCTTTTCGCCTTTGGTCAGCCGGTACGATTTCTGCAGCGCTGACAGCGGAAACGCAAAATCATTAGTTCCGGTAACCCAGAGGAAGGGCATGGCGGCGGCTTTAAGGTAAATTGCCGGGTCCCACAGTTTCAGCCATTTATCAATGAGTTTTTGATCCTCAGTCAGCCGGTTGTAGAGGCCGCAGCATCCGTCGTCAAGAAAACCGCAGCCGTACACCGGAACGGCGA
>CAIJKT010001148.1 GCA_903821255.1 uncultured Lentisphaeria bacterium
GAGCACAATGCTTTCAATTTTTGATAAAATTTTCAAACAACATTTTGGATACCGCGATTGCGGGAGACACCTGGGTGCGGAATGTTTTCCGGTGTAGCGCTCTCGCTCTGCGAGAGAGGTTCCGATCCGCCGTCCGGTACGGACGGCACTACACCAAAACCATTTTGGACAGCCCACTCCGATACTTTGGATACCGGTTGAGCACAACGTATTTCAATTTTACAAACATTCTGGACCCTTCCTTCCTTCCTTCCCGCATTCGCGGGAGACAGCCCGCCGGGTACGGACGGCACTACACCAAAGCCATTTTGGACATCCTCCTTACACATTCTGGACACCACTATCCCTCATTTTGGACAGCCCCGTCCGAGACGGACGCACTACACCAAAACCATTGTGGACAGCCACTCCGATACTTTGGACACCGGCTGAGCACAACGCGGGTTTCGTAATCCGGGAATTATGGGAAGACTGGGAGCTCTGGGATCATGCTTATTCTGTACGCAATCTGAACATCGCTCAGCCCTTCAGATGCCCAGTTCAGTACCTGTTCCGGAAAACTTTTGTCGCATTTTGATTCATCCATGATACCTGTCTCCTGATTTTTTGTTGCTTTTTGCGTTGTCGCGCTGTCGCAACTCGCGTATACCTATAGTAAATTTGTCAACAGAAAGGTGTGCTGTACAGATATAAAGCATTTGTAAACAGTATCTTACGCAGCATAAAATTGCAGTTGTTAATCACAAAAAAATAAGATTAGGAAGGCGTAAAAACGAAGTCCGGTCCATTAATTGTAACAGGGCTTGTCCGCCGGAGGCGTGGATGGACAGGATGGATTAGGAAAAGCAATGAATTATGATAAGCAAAATGCATTTCGCCGGAACGGGCCGTTGAAGCATGTCCGGCTGACTGGCGGCGGCAAGTGACGGGGAAAATGCGATTTTAAGGAAAATTCATTTTTTTAATAAAAATGATGTTGACAAAATAGTCATCATCTATTATAATTATGACTATGTAGATTCACCGTCGAATCAAATTTTATTAAAGTGTGACATATGATACAAACAAAGATGACAACTATAAACGATATTTCGAAATATGCCGGAGTATCTAATCGAACGGTTTCGGCTGTATTGAACAATCGCAGCGGAACGGTCCGGGTAGGTCTGGCGACGCGGGAACGGGTATTGGCTGTAGCTCGCGAATTTAACTATACGCCCAACGTAATGGCTCAGGGGTTGCGGTCCGGACAGAGCTTTCTGGTTGGAGTCGTTGTTGCGCGGATTACCAATTCCTTTACTCCTGAAGTATTGCAAGGCATTGAGGACGTGCTGACTGCCAATAATTACAGCATGGTCCTCAGCACATATCACAATGAGCAGGAATTGAAATTGAAAGTCAACATCCTGGAGCAGAAAAAAGTTGACGGCATGGTGGTATTTTCCGATGCGCGGCAGTCAGTGACTCAGGTGTATGATTCGCTGATAAAGTCGCGTCCTACTGTTTTCATTGGCAGTCTCCAGAAGCAATATGACTTTCCCGCCGCCTACACCGACGGTTTAAAGATTGCGACAACCGCTACCGAATATCTGCTCAGGCTGGGGCACAGGAGAATAGCGTTTCTTGCCGGAGCCTGCCCTGAACGGGAAGAGGGTTACAAAGCAGCTATCGAGCGCGCCGGCCTGAAGTTCGAGCCGGGATTGATTGTAAGAAGCTGCATAGACTACAGTTGCGGCAAGAATGCGCTCGACCAGCTTAAATCCGCCGGAATGCTGCCGACTGCCGTGATCAGTTACAGCGATAACGTTGCCGCCGGCTTTATCGCGGAAGCCACAGCGCAAGGCATCAAAGTACCGGATGAAATTTCAGTCATAGGCATTGACAATCTGCCGATAGCGGAGATGCTGTCTCCTGCCCTGACTACGATAGACCAGCCCAAGTCAGAACAAGGGTCAAAAGCGACAAACATGCTGTTAAAAATGATGAACGGCGAAAAGTTGTCCCAAAAGGATTCAATTATTTTTGAACCTTCACTGATCATTAGAAACAGTTGTAAACGCTTAATATAAAAATATTAAACACAGGAGACGTAATCATGTCCAGAAAAGGCAGAAAGTTTTTCACGCTTATTGAGTTGCTAATTGTGATCGCTATCATTGCAATTCTTGCCGGAATGCTGCTTCCGGCACTTAACAAGGCCCGCGGGAAAGCCAGACAGGCGGATTGTACAGGCAGACTTAAACAGGTATCACTGGCCAATCTAATGTATATGGGTGACAACAGCAGTTACTATCCGGTTACGACATGGCCGGATCCGTGGAATAATACTCTTTATAAATGCAAATACGTCAGCGGGGATCAGCGTAAAATATTCCGTTGTCCCTCTCTTGAATGCACCCCTTCGCAATGGGTGAATTCGAAATCATACGGGATCAATTTGCGACGCCCGGGTATATTCACGGGAGACTGGGCAGGCTTGAATCTGGGCAATGGCGTTTTAGGGTCATTGTTAAAGATTAAAACTCCGGCACAATATGTGGTTTATGCTGATACAGCATGGCTCAAAGCCAGTACAAATTATCCTAATCAGGCATATCAGTTTGGCTACAAGAACAATACTGCCAATGGATCAGTACATCTGCGGCACCAGGGCCTTGCCAATCTGGCATATGGTGACGGGCATGTTAAAAACGTAGCTGCTTTCGATATGTACAGTAATGGAATCACCGGTCTAATTCTGGAAAACGGTGTGGAAATTAACACATTATAAACAACGAGAAGGGAAGAATAGAATGCGCCTGTTAACTTTATTTATGGTAATAATAACTGTTTTTTCATCTGCGGCGGGAGCAGAGAACTTAGTTAAAAATGGAGGAATCGAAGATGGTTCTTTAAATTACTGGGCTTCAAAACAGCAGTTCGGCGGACAAAATAAGTTATTTGCTGTGACTACCGAAGCAAAAAGTAAAAAGCAGATAATTCGCAGCAGTGGCGATCCTGAAAATAAATATAATAAATTCATAACACTTGTTCAGAAACTGCCCGTCCTTGACCATGATATGGAATATGTTTTATCAGCGCGCGTACGTTCTGAAATAAAGTCAGTGGAAGGAAAAGAGTTTAAAATTGCGGTGAGACAGGCTAACGACCAGGACGCAACACTTGCTTATACCGGCTTCAATGTCAAGCTGGATAAAGATATCTGGCAATATTATGAATTGCGTTTCAGGCCTGATCCCCGCGCAACGTCATTTGCATTGTATCTCATTGGCCGGGATTTGACAAGAGAAGACGCTGTTTTCATAGATAACATTGAACTTTATAAGGCGGTTAATCCGGGGAAGGAATTTGTTCCTGAATCAGCAGTAAAAGAAGCTGAATGCCGTCTGCTGCGCGGTGAAGATATGAAAGCCAGAATTGATAAATCAACCGGTCTTTTATTTTCACTTGAAGCGTATAATCAGATCATTCACCCTGCGGCTGAAGATGTAAGTGCGGTGTTTGTCCAGGCGAACAATAAAGAACACAAATTAGCATCAGGGAATCAAGAATCTCCTGATATTCCGTTTAAAGCTGTTGTTAACTATGCATTAAACAATAATGAACTTGCTGAAACCGTATCTATCGAAGCAACAGCCGATGCAATCGGGCCTTTTAAGCTGGGCGTACGCCACGGGTTCGACAAAAAGCAGTGGCGCAATATCATCAACGCGCTTCGTCCATTACGAGTAATTAATGCGGATCAAGCTACAATTTACTCTTTCCTGTCAGATGAAAATGATTTAAACCCGGGACAGCTTGATCAGTATCAATCGGTTTGTTATCCGCTCACGATTATTGAAAATGACAAATTTTTTGTTATGGACGGGTCTTATAATCTTGATAATTTTGTGACTTTATCGCCTAATATGCCATCCGGATATCTTCCTTCTCTCCAGAGAAATCCTTTATCTGTCAAGAAAGGGGATATATTCAAATTCGAGATAAACTGGAAAGTATTTCCCAAATCCAATTATCTGCTTCGCGATGTATGGCGTTATTACAACGAGCACATATCCACAGCTGACCCTGAGCTTGCAAAATTCATACCGGCAAGGCAGACAGAACCCCGGACCTTTTATCCCGGTTGCTTCGGCAGCTCAACATATTTCCAGAAAGACCGCGAAGACCGCCTCTATCCAGGAAGCAGTGTCTGGTTCTACAGCTGGCACGATAACATCAGTGAACGCTATCCGGTGAAAGGTTCATGGTGGAGCGCCGGCAATAACTGGGAGAGAAAAATCAGCGCTGACTGGC
Source organism: uncultured Lentisphaeria bacterium (assembly GCA_903821255.1). The sequence continues at coordinate 4,297 of CAIJKT010001148.1, forward strand.
TTAAACAATATGTTGACCAAATACAACAGCGCGATATTAAACTTATATTTTATTTCAGGCAGATAGCTAACCTTAACCAGAAGGGAAAGCTTTTTCCTGAGAATTGGTATAAGAAAAAAGCCGGCGGCGGATTACATCTTTACGGCGGCGGATATTCTGTAAAACTTCCTGCTCATGTTGCTTCCGATGCAGGCTATGATTCAATCGCATGGGGCAGCTACGATTTCAGTAATGCGGATTACCGTAAATTTTACATCAATGAGTGCATGGAGGCGATTAACTACTATCGGCCAGCGGCAATCGGCTGGGATATGGGAAATGATATCCATGAATTTATGGTTATGGCGGAAATCTATGAATTGCTGAAGAAAGCCGGAATTCCGGCAAAAGTAGTTGCAAATGAAAGTGCGGGCCCGACCCAGGCATACTGCGATATGGCATTACTGGAAAACGGACTGCTGGGCGGGAAAAGCGCTTACGATTTTGAGGTGGCAAAGGCTTTCACAACGGCGGTTGTTTGTCTGGAACGCTGGAATTTATTCCGGCTGGCAGTAGAAACAAATATTTCAGGGAAACGCACCTGGCTTGCCGATAAAGGGTTAAAAGAAAATAAAAAATATCTGGATTA
>CAIJKT010001149.1 GCA_903821255.1 uncultured Lentisphaeria bacterium
ATAACGAAATATTAGATTGACACTTTTCCTATATATAGATAATTGATTGTTAAATTTTTTAATGTTACCATTTTGTTTTTTTGTGGATAAAAGAGGATTTGGATTTATGACAGGCTTTAAATTTACGGACGACCAGCGGTCGGCGCTGAAACTGATCGGGGGGATGGTCAGGAATCTGCTTCGGAGAAAAATTCCGGCAGACATCGGGATTAATGTCTGCCGAATTATTTTGTTCTCTAATCAATATTCAATCACTTGAACTTCCGCCAGAGTCAGGATATTCGGACAGAAAATTTTCACATACCTTCCATTGATACCACCAGGAGTCAAAGTTGTTGATGGAGTAGGATAATTTGTTTGAAAATTAAACCAAACAAGCGCATTGTTTTCATCAAGGATATAAACAAAATAGTTGCTCAACCTGTCTATGTCACAATCAGTCCGGTTCCATATTTTAATTTGTCCGATGTTAAAGTTATTGCCTAAATCAACTTCCCACCATGCGTTATCCATGCTGGTGCATGTCACTGAGCCGTTCCAGTAATTTCCGTCCGTATTGCCGTCAACAGCTAGGTTCGCAGTGGCGGCGAGATGAGTTGAGCTTTGAGTCGCCGTTTTGCCCTGGGCAATATTATTCAATTTCGGATAAACCTGAACTTCCGCCAGAGTCAGGATGTTCGGACAGAAAATTTTCACATACCGTCCGTAATCTCCTCCGGGCGTAAGCATAACCGACGGAGTGGGATACGGCGCTTCAAGATGCGACCAGACTACATTGCGGGACTCATCCAGAATATAAACATAGAAATTGCTCAATCTGTTTATGTCACAATCAGTCCGGTTCCAGATGTTAATCTGGTTTATGTTAAATGTTTTTTGCAGATCAACTTCCCACCATGCGTTATCCATGCTGGTACATGTTACTGAGCCATTCCAGTAGTTTCCGTCCGTATTGCCGTCAACGGCGCAGTCTGCGGTAGCTGTAAGATGAGTTGAACTTTGACTCGCCGTTTTACCCATGGCAATATTATTCAATTTCGGATAAACCTGAACTTCCGACAGGCTCAGGATATTCGGCCCGGAAATTCTCACATACCGTCCATATTCCCCGCCGGGAACCAGTGTAACTGCCGGAACGGGATATGGCGCTTCAAGATGCGACCAGACTACATTGCGGAACTCATCCAGAATATAAACATAGAAGTTGCTCAATCTGTCCGGCGCGGAATCAGTGCGGTTCCAGATTCTAATTTGGTTTATGTTGAATGTTCCTTGCAGATCAACTTCCCACCATGCGTTTGTTCCGCCAAGACCGGTATGCGTCACCGAGTTATTGTAGTAATTTCCATCCGTATTGCCATCAACGGCGCGGCCTGCAACAGCGGTGGAATAAGTTGAACTTTGAGTTGCCGGCTTGCCATAGGCGACATTTATGCCAGTATCCAGAGCCCCCATGCTGTTATATATTGCGGTACTCAACGGATAACGGTTATCGCCGCTTTGGCTGACAATATATTCAGCGTCCAGAGCCCAAACCATAATGCCGCCCAGACTTTTTTCATACATCAGCATAACAGATTCTTCCATCTGCTGCTGATTGGGATAAGTTACAAATGCATCATTTGCGGAACCGCTGACGTTATAGGATAGGTAAGGAGCTTTGTGGTCATTGTCCCACATTTTAATGCCGTCAGTCCAGTAGATGGAATTAAGAAGCGCATTATAGTTGATTGGTGTCCTTGGATTGGTGTCGGCATTCCCTGACGCATATTCCTGTTCCGGTCCGGTGACTCCATCGGAACTGTTTTTTCTCAAACCTTGTTTTATCCGCCCGTAAAAAGGCAGTCCGAGACCGATTTTGCCAGCCGGGATGGCTGCACTGTTTATTACATACCAAAGATGTTCTTCCTGAGATTGATTGTTGCCGTAGTTCCCGAAAGTCTTATCGGATCCCTTGCGGACACAACTGTTAAACCATGTTTGGGTTGACGTGTTTCCGCTATAGTAACCGTTATCATTGTCATAGCACATGAAATTAATCTGATCGACTTTGTCGTATATGGTCGCATAGACGTTTCTCAACGGAAGCACCCCAGCGACAGTTATGATTTTTGTCGGCATGGCATCCCGCAGTTTGTTGATAAAATCAGGAAATTGTGTTTGAAAAATATTATATGAACTGTAGCTTTCCCAATCAATATCAATGCCATCATAGTTGTTGCTGTTAACAAAATTGGCTAATGTTGAGACAAAACTGTCAACATAAGTACTGGTGGTATCAATTTCCATTGCGCCTGCTTCTGTGCCGCCTACAAGTAAAGCTATCAATGCCTTAACGCCCTTATCGTGCGCCGCATTTACAAATGCGGTTTTATTATTGTTTATAGCATATGAAGTAGTTTCAATTCCGGGAGTCCCATTACTGAAAGTCGGTTTTATGCAGAATTGAATAACGTGCGAGTATTTATTCCAGGGGACGGAGTCAAGCGGCAATGCAGTGGACGCCGGATTGAAATAATAGGCGGTTCGCCATTTCTGGGCAGCTTCCATGGTTAAGCAAGGAAACACATAACTTAGAATTACGAAAAGAAGTACAATTACTTTATTATATTTTGGCATAATAATTTCTCCTTTTTAGTTTTTTCTATTTTGTCCACGACAAAATATTGAAGACACTTGCTGCTAATTATTCAATAAATACATCCTGTTTCACAGACCTTTACCTTCCGATAAAAACTCGCAATAGCTTTAATCTTTTGAAAAATGTTTTTTTAAGACCTATCAATTTCATTCAATTTTTGGGGGTTAAACCTCCTGTTTTTTCGTTTATTTTTAGAGGACATGCGTTTTTCGGCGAATGATGGAATAATCGCATCAAATTATTCCATCCGTATGTAATCAAAGCAATATGCAAGTTTTAAGAATCAGATACTATCGCTATCAAGTTAACCACAGACTCAGAGAAAACTTTTTTAAGATTAAAAATTTTTTCCTTTTGTCTTTAATTCTTGAACCGTCTTTGCACTATTCTCTTTGATACTCTATCTTTTTCATTTGAAAAACTTTTCAAATTCCTGAGCGTTTCTTATTTGCTAAAACTACGAGTCCTGCAATCAATCGCTGACTTCCGGGTTTATCCGCCCATCATTTTTTATGGCGACGGTTCGTCCTGTTTGCAACTTTTTTAACGTTCCTTATTTTTTATATCAAATCTCCGCATATAAATTTTTCGACTTTTAAACTAAAAATGTAAGCCTTGTCGAAAATTTTATCTTGCATCCCGCAACGTCAATTTATTGCATCTGGTCAAAATCAGCGTATTCTTATCTTCGATCAACCATTCAAAGTCTTCCCCTTTTTCCATTTTGATGGCCTCCGCGATGGCTGTCGGCATTACTACCTTAAAGGCGCGGTTGGTCGGGCGCTGCCCTTTTTGAATTTTTACTTTATAGCCCATTTAGGTAATTCCTTGTAAAAAAGCTGACCTTATTTGATGCTGAACGCCTTTTCAAGACTGTTATTCGTTTCGCTTACTTCTGTGACTTTCCCCGTACTGTCGGCAACCACTTTTACTTTGCAGGTTCCGGCAGTTACGGAGACGTTGGTTAATTGCAGTGAAACAACCGCGCCTTTCGCCAGATCATTATAGTTTACAGCTCCGACCTGCTTGTTGTCGAGATAAACTGCGGCGGTCTGTTCGCCGACAGCCGTCGGCCCGAATCCGGTATTGGCAATACTGAAGTTCACTGTTGTCTTTCCAGGTCTGGTTGACTAC
>CAIJKT010001150.1 GCA_903821255.1 uncultured Lentisphaeria bacterium
CAGATTCGACATTGGCAACCATACCTGCTTGAGAATTATAAAGTATCAGCCCGGTTGTACTTGATCAGGGACCGGCAATGAAATTGCTGTTTGTCAGCGCAAAGAGAAAGGCTGATGGCTTATGAAAGAAATTTACAATGGAGCTAATTTCAAATTTAAAAATGTCGTAAAATACGGAAGGGAGGTGCTCGTACAAGTTTTTGTCAATGAATTTTTAGCAATAAAATTGAAGGATGGTCAAAAAATATGACGCAAATCGGACAACAAAACAGGAAGCATGAAAAAATGAACTTTCTCTGGCGGAACAACTTTTTTAAGCGAAATCTTTACCAGAAAGCCTACATGTTTATTTTCTCTTTATTTTTTTACGGTCTGCCCATAGCCGTTTGGTCCGATACAAATTCCGATCAGGCCGATTTGTCCAAGCGTTTCAATGAGGGTGAAATTCCTGGCGCCATCCGGATTGTCGTCGGGCCGGAGGGTATCCGCAGCACCGCACTTGTCGGGTTCGCGGATATCGAAGAGAAAAAGTTATTGTCGACAGATTCTGTCTTTTGGATGGCATCCACGGGAAAAACCGTGACCGCGATGGCGTTTATGATCCTCGTCGACGAGAAGAAAGCCTCACTGGACGATACGGTTGCGAAATATCTGCCGTACATGAAGACGCTTTATCGTGAATGCCAGCCAGCCGACGGCAGTAAAAAGATTGTTCCGCTAAAAAACGTTGTGACCATTCGCCATTTACTTTCTCATACATCCGGCTTGAACTGGCTGCCCGGATTCTTCCAAAACAAGGAACTTAGTTACATCTCTCTGGAGACTCAAACCCATGTCTATGCGGCATCCGCATTTAAATTCGAGCCGGGAACAGATTATAGTTATTCCAATGCGGGATTTAATACCGCAGGACGTATAATAGAGGTTATTTCAGGGATGCCGTACGAACAATTTGTCAAGGAACGCATCTTTGATCCGTGCGGTATGAAAAATACCGGATATCAACTCAATGAAGCGCAAATTGCCCGGCTTGCGATGGGGTATTCTTATGATGCCGATAAAAAAAAATGGATCAAACATACCACCATTGATCAGATGAGCATTTTGCCGTATGATAGTCCAAATCGTCATCCGGAATGCGGTGGCGGACTATTTTCCACGGCTGCCGACATGGCAAAATTGGCCCAGATGATCGCCAACCACGGGAAATTCAATAGCAACAACATTATTTCTCTCGAATCGCTCCATGAAATCTGTACGCGGCAAACCCCATCAACCATAAAAAAATCTTATGGGCTCGGCTCCAATGTTGGAACTGTTGGCCATTCTGGAGCTTGGGGAACTTCGATGTCTGTCGATCTGGACAAACAACAGGGTTCAGTCTGGATGGTTCAGAAAATAGGAAAATGGCCGGAAGATTTAGTATCAGAAGCCTCTGGGAAGTAATTATTAATCCGCCAACATCAAGGCAATTCTGACCATTCCGTTAAGAAAATATGATTGGCGGGTCGCAAAACAGGCATGATATTGGTGTCGTGCACAAGTTTATAGGTACTGAAGAGTAAAAATGGAGGCTATCAATGTCTTTCAGAAATTTGAGTCCGCAGCGGATGTTTATCGAAATGGCCGCTGAGCATGTGCCGCAATACGCGTTCAGCGCTAAAACAGACTTTGCCAAATGGAAAAAGCAGGCCCTGCCCAAAGTGCTTGCAACTATCGGTGACAGTCCGGAACGGGTGCCGTTGAACTCGCAACTACTGGTGGAATGGGAGCATGACGGTCTGACCAAGCAGAAATGGCTGATAGATGTTTCAAAGTATATTTCCGCGACCCTGCTGATCGCTTTTCCGGAGACGCTGAAGAAGGGGCAGAAATACCCGGCGCTCTTCTGCTGCCACGGCCACGGTCCGTTCGGCAAAGAACCGGTTATGGGCAACGATTCATCCCCTGAGTTGCGGAGCGAAATTGCACAAAACAATTACAACTACGGACATCAGATGGCCAAAGCCGGTTATATTACTTATTCCATTGACTGGATCGGCTTCGGCGAACGTAACGACAATACCAAGCCGAACCACCGTTTTCAGCAGGGACGCGACTGGTGCAACCTCTATTATCTGCACGCCACCATGTTCGGCATGACCTCGCTGTCGATCAATATTACCCACGGCAAAGCTGCTACCGACTTCGTCTGTTCGCTGCCTCAAGTTGATTCCGGCAGACTTGGCGTCATGGGACTCAGCGGCGGCGGAACAATTAC
>CAIJKT010001151.1 GCA_903821255.1 uncultured Lentisphaeria bacterium
AATGAAGAAGCCCCCAATATGGGAGTTAAAAGATTTAAAATCTTTACCGTCAACAATGACCAGTGTTTCATCGGAAAAGGTTAAATTTAAGCTTATTTTAAAACCTTGCGACTGAAAATATTGAAATAAGAAGTATAAATTGAAGAAAATAAATGAATATATGCACAAAATATGAAAATAAAGTGGACAGACCCCGATATATTACTTGAAAATAAAAGGATACACTGCTGAAGTGGAACGGCAGATACTTGATGTCAACGGCGGTTTTGACAAGTTTATTGAAGAACAGACTGTTCGCTGTCCGGATCAAATGCTTGTAAAAGGAAAAGTGGCGGCGGCTCACAATAAAGACGCTGTTGGTAAGAGTATTACTACCGTTATTGATGGAAGCAACTTATATTCTCGTTCCGACAGCAAGTATTATGACGATAAGAGTAAAAGTAGTTTCAAGAAAATTGAACAAAATGGCGGGCCGTCGCTTCGTCTGTTCATGGCATATATGGGCAATCTGGCTGATCCATTTACCATATATAAACTGGATACACTCAAACTGGAGAGTGAAAACTCAAATGAATGGATATTGACCGCCGACTATAAGCAACTCCCCGCCATGCCATACTGGCTCCCGCGCTGGACTAACCGGATTACAATTGATAAAAAGAGCGGACTCATTAAAAAACTGGAAGCCTTGATTAAAGAACTGGGGGAACCGGTGATCCTGCTCGATGTCAAGCGGGTCTCCACGTTCACCGATGCCGCGGATATTCCCGAGTCCACTTTTAAAATAGAGTAGGAAATCGAGCGCGGACGTTGTGAATTTTAAGCTGTTAATATGCCGCGCCGCTGACTCGTGGAATGAATATGGTTCTATCATTGAATATCGGTGTCGCGCTTTAGCTTTGGTGGAATATCGGGGTTTGCACCGCGGATGATGCGGCGGGACGCTGATAAAATAAAAAACAGCCGTGCGGCCCATCCGGGCGCACGGCTGTTATAATTCAGACTGCTGTTACTCGGTAATGATATTCTTGTAGCTTTTGCCGGGAGGAATCATCGGCAGCACATGTTCTTCATAGCCGGTATGGATGTCCAGCAGGAACGGGCCTTTGGTTGCCAGCATTTCCTTCAGCGCCGGAACCAGGTCTTTTTCCTCATAAACTTCCCTGCCGGGGATCATGTAGCCTTTGGCAATCGTGACAAAGTCCGGATAGGGGCGCGCGACATGGTTGCTCTTCAGTTCGGTATTGCCGCTGCAGCTCCCGTAGAAGCGGTCTTCCCACTGCGCGACCATGCCGAGATGCTGGTTGTTGAGAATAATCATTTTTACCTCAATATCCTCATTATGAATTGTCCCCAGTTCCTGAATGTTCATCTGGAAACTGCCGTCGCCGTCAATGTTGATGACCAGCTTCTCCGGGCAGGCGATCTTGGCGCCCATGGCGGCAGGCAGGCCGAAGCCCATGCTGCCGAGCCCGCCGGAAGTCAGGTGATGGCGCGGATATTTATGCACATAATACTGTGCCGCCCACATCTGGTGCTGTCCGACGCCGGGAACGATAATGGCTTCGCCGTGCGTCAGTTCGCACAGCTTCTGGATGACATCCTGGGGCTGAATCTTGTCTTTCTTTTTCTTGAAAGTCAGCGGATATTTATCTTTCCACTCTTTGATCTGCTGATGCCATTCGGCGTAATCCTGACGGATCGGCTCCTTGTTCAACATTTCCAGCACGGGTTTGATATCCGCGACGATGCCGATGTCGGCCGGTTTGTTCTTGTTTATTTCCGACAAGTCGATATCAACATGAACAATCACGGCATTGACGGCACAGGTTTTCGGGTTGCCGGTTACACGGTCGTCAAAGCGTACGCCAAACGCCAGCAGCAGATCGCATTCGTTCGCCGCGTAATTGGCGTAAACCGTGCCGTGCATGCCCAGCCAGCGCAGACACAGCGGATGATTGCCGGGAATGGCGCCGACTCCCATCAGTGTAGTCGTGACGGGAATATTATAAGATTCAGCAAATTTTATCAGTTCCGCGGAAGCTCCGGCGGTGATGATGCCGCCGCCGATGTACAGGCACGGGCGTCTGGACTTCCTGATGGCTTCCCGGATGCGCTCAATGTCTTCAGGTTTCGGGGCACTGACCTCTTTGTAGTAAGGCAACTGCATCGGCGCGTCATAGTCGGGAGCGCACAACTGCTGCTGTACGTTTTTCGGAATATCAACCATTACCGGACCCGGACGGCCGCTGTTGGCAATGTAAAAGGCTTCTTTCATGATCCGGGGCAGATCGTTGGCGTCCAGCACCAGATAGCTGTGCTTGACCACCGGACGGGTGATGCCGATGATGTCAGTTTCCTGGAAAGCGTTTTTGCCGATCAGGGCTGCCGGAACCTGGCCGGTGATGAAAACCACCGGCACGGAATCCATATAGGCGTCCGCGATGCCGGTAATCAGATTGGTCGCGCCGGGGCCGCTGGTGGCCATACAGACGCCGGTGATGCCGCTGGCCCGCGCAAAGCCGTCGGCGGCAAAAGCGCCGCCCTGCTCATGCCGGGGCAGAATCACCCGGATACTGGATTTCTGAAGCGCCTGGTGCAGTTCCAGCGACTGACCGCCGGGATAAGCGAAAATGGTTTCAACCCCTTGCCGCTCCAGGCATTTTACAACAATTTCGCAACCCTTCAACATCTTGCCTTGCTCAGTTTCTTTAGTCATTACCTCTCCATCCCGTTTTGATACAATTACCCCGTTAAATACTTTTTAAGGGGAAATCTACTGTTAACACTTGCAGAAAAAAATCAGAAAAATCGGAGTCCCGGCTTCAAAGCGCCGGGCGACGCACAGCAACTAAAATTTTCTGAACTTTTATATTCATTATCAGCGGTCTTTTAAATATTTTAAGACTCATAAACAAAAGTCGAAACTACTTTTGCCGACATTATAAATTTTACTATAGACCTGAACTTAAAAAAATGCAATCGTGTTTGTGAGGGAATTTCCAAGAAAATGCAAGGTTTTGCTCTGACTCCCGTGTTCAACGGCGGAAGTCAGCTTAAATGAAGATTTGCCGGTTATGATTATCTATCCCGGGAGCCCGGCTGATGCCGCGGCCCATCTCATCGCTTATTTTCAGGTCTTTTTTTCTGGCTTTAAGTAAAAAAATCATATCCCAGTCTATCGAATATACCACAATGAACGGCATTCCGTTTCAAAAACGATTCGAAATCTAGTTTTGTCTTTTCCGACCATACGATTTCGGCAAAGGCCCACAACCGCGGAAATATCTTTTGAAACACTTTTTCCTGCGGCACCAACTCCGTCCAGAGACAGGCTTCAGACCCCAAAACCAGTTTTTCCTGTTCCGCCGACAGTCCGGTCGGCATAGGATCAAACCCATAGACCTCTTTAACAGGCAAATCCAGCATCCAGTGGTATCTATTTTCATCCACGCTCTGCGGATAATCCAAATATACTCCGCGATGGTAAGAATTAATCGTCTTAAAACCATTCGACGCGGCTTCGTATGATTCCTTGTTGTCGAACCACCCCTGAACAATCTGTCCTTCCGGGATGCCCAGCGAAAGTTTATCCGCCCATGCGATTGAAGTTTTATTCCTGGAATGAACGTATTCCGCCATTCTGTTCATGAAATCCTTCTGGAACATCTTCGTATTCTTCAAGCCTTTTTCTTTCATGGCGGCTTTGCAATATTTACAGAATTTCCAGTTGGAATCGTCCGCTTCGTCGCCGCCTATGTGAATATACGGTGCAGGGAAAATAGTTTCAATTTCCCGGATTATTGCCTTATTGAATTTTTCCGTTTCCTTCCTGCCGATGCAATATTCATTAACCACAGTATTATTTGAGATGCCATGACATTTTAATTGAGACATTATAGAAAGCGCCGCCTGACTGTGCCCCGGCATCTCCAATTCCGGATATACCATAATGTGCCGCTCTGCCGCATACCGGACCACTTCACGCATCTGTTTCGCCGTGTAACAGCCCCTGTCATTGGAAATGCCTCTGATAAAACGCGCGAGTCCTGGATATTTTTCCGATTTGAACCGCCAGGAATTGTTATCGTTGAAATGCCAATGCAGGCGGTTTATTTTATAAAGAGCAAGCGCGTCGATAAGTTTTTTAATGGTTGCAATGTCCTGAAAATGGCGTGAACTGTCCAGCAGGAAACCGCGCCATTCGAAACGCGGACCGTCTTCAATCTCCAGACACGGCAAATCGATGCTGGATACATTTGAAGTCATGCGTTCCAAAATAATCTGTTTGAGAGTCTGGACGCCGTAAAAAACGCCGGCGGCCGCAGGGGCCTTGATTGAAATCTTTGAAGGAGTGATTTTGATTGCATAACTTTCCTGATTGCCGCCGTCTTCAGAAGATGATAATTCGAGTTCGATGCTAGTTTCAATATTGGCGGCAGAGCTTTTTTTACCGATCCGGATGCCGCCAGTTTCTTCGACGAAACTCCGGAACTGATTTGCGGATGTATCCAGTGAACGGTCATTATTTATCCGCGAATTTGAATCCAGCCGGAAAACTCCCTTATTCAATTTCATTCTGGACGGAACGGGAATTATACTAATATTATCTTTGTTCATCGCAAATATCTCCTGCTTGCATTAACATTGTGCTTATTTTTTTGATCCGCAAGAAAATTCAAATATAAAGAGGTAATTTCAAAAGTCTGAATTAGGGCTTTGAAAAATGCGAAAGTAAGTTCATTTTATACTCAAACTTGACTAAGAGGTAAAAATGAACGAACTTC